>NZ_JBMFWB010000018.1:0-38253 GCF_049965695.1 Athalassotoga sp.
GCTTGGCGTGTTCGCACAAACGCGCTTTCTCGGGGTTTTCGATTACATGGGCTCGGTAGATGTGCTGAGTGGATCGGGAGTTGGTGTAATTCAGATTGTGATCTTATCGCTTTTGAGTTTTTTGTTGTTGGGATTTACGTATTTCAAATTCAAAAATATGGATATATAGGAGGGGTAAGATGATTCTTACGACCACAGAAAATATTCCGAACAGGAAGGTAGAAAGTATTTTAGGCCTCGTCAGGGGCAATACGGTAATGTCGAGAAACCTGGGGGTAGACATAGCCGCATCTTTAAAAACGCTCGTCGGTGGGGAGATAAAAGGGTATCAGGAACTTCTTATAAAATCGAGAGAAACGGCCATTGAAAGGATGGTATCCGAAGCCGAAAAACTCGGTGCCGATGCAGTTATAATGGTAAGGCTTACGACAAGCGAGATCATGAAGGGCACAGCCGAAATCCTTGCATACGGGACGGCCGTTAAACTTTCGGGAATAAAATAAATAAAAACGGTACTTACCATTTCAAGCGGCATAAGCCATTTTATGTATTTCACAAAGCACCCCAAATTTTTCATATTTTTTACAATCTAAATTTGTATGCGTCAAGAACCCATTTTGGCATCGCGAATCTTGCCGTCTTAAGAGGATCTACCATCTGACATATCTGCGCTTGACCGGTCGCGCTCATGATCATCGCTATTTCATGCAAATCCAAAGGTATCCTATCTTTCAAAATCAAAGCCATATTCTCCGTTGCCCGGGTGATCGCATCATCAACTGTTTTTCCCGATGCTATGGTTGTAAAATAATCACCGTTTGACAATATCGGATCGCTGATTTTCAAGTTCTTTACCGATTCCAATCGCAGTTTTACGCTGCCCGCAACTTCTACGCCAGTCACGCCTATTTCTCCGTCACCCATAGCCGCATGCAAATCGCCCAGACCAAAAAGGGCACCTCTTACGAAAACAGGCAGGTAAAGTGTGGAACCTGTTGTTATCATAAGGTTGTCCATATTTCCGCCATGCGATCCCGGCGTACCGCAACTGACTTCTCCTGTCTTTGGCGCAACACCTATGACTCCTATCATCTTGTTAAGGGGAATCGAAAGTTTTGAATCGAATACAGCCATGCTTCCTCTTATGGGTATCACTTTGGTACGTATTCCTTCGAGTAAATGCCCCAGTGTGCCTTCATCTTTACCCGCAACCATGACCCCTTTTTTTGCAACGGAAATATCAAGAATTTCAATTTTTAAAGCATCACCCGCTTCGGCACCTTCGACAAAAATCGGTCCGGTTGCAGGGTTAATCTTCGACCAGTCAATCATTTCAACGGTATCGGATGGGTTTTGAATTTGATTTGAAAAGCAGTCCATCGTCTCGATCTCCGCGACGCTTCCCGAAGCAACACTAAAAGCCGGCGCGTTTTCTGATGAAAAAGAGAAAAAACGTTTCTCACTTTTGATTTTTTCCACATCGACCTCCCAATCCACATCGGATTTCGAATGATTTTCGGCATGTAAAATTTGTGTTTATGACATTTTCAATTTTCTCACGCTTCTCGAATATTCGTATATCCAATAAGCGATTCCCGTTATTATCGAAAGTACCCCGAAGAAAAGATATCCGTTTGCAACACCGAAAAGGTTTGAAACCCAGCCACCGACTATATAACCGAAGATGGCCGAAATTCCTATCGTGACGACCCAGAATATGGCCTGAGCGTCGGATCTGTGTGAAGGCTCTATTTTAAGGTTGACGTAATGCCATATCGCGTAATACACGGCTATGAAATTGAAAAATTCAAAGGCCTGAAAGGCTATCACAAGTGCCGGATTTGTGACGGACCACGTGAGAATCCATCTTATGCCGTATGCAAAGGATGCCATGACAAGTATTTTCTTGATGCCCAATTTTGTCACAATGCGATCCGCAAAGAACAAAAAGGGAACTTCGGATAGGGCATGAACGGCTATCGCGATTCCGGCGTAAGAAACCGATTCTCCTCTTGCCTTCATAAGGATGGGAAAAAAGTAAAGGCCGAAATTTCCCGAAGAGATGACAAGCGTTTCGAGCAAAAGCATGATGTAAAATTCGCCGGGCAAATTTTTGAAAGAGAATTTGCGCTTTTCCTTTTTTACGTTGTATCCATGTGTTTTCGGAATGAATAAGGCAGACAATCCTATTGAAAGAAAGGCAAGGGATCCAATCGCAAAAAAGACAAGATCGCTTTTCAAATATCCGAAAAAGATCATAGCAAGCGCAAATCCTATCGATCCCATCATCCTGGCCTTCCCGAAAGAAAAACCACGCTGATTCAACTGAGCTATCGAAATCGATTCGGCCAGAGGCAGGATCGCAGTCCATACAAAGCCTATTGCGAAGGTCATTATCAGGACAGGCAAAAAACTTTTGAAAGAATAAACTCCCCAGATCAAAACCGCGCTTGCCATCGATACAAAGGCAAGCACGTTGTTTTTAACCCTTTTATCGGCAAAGCGCATCCAGAACGGATTTGAAAAAAGCACCGTTATCGCCGCTACACTTCCGAGAAGGCCGTTTTGGAGATCGGAAAAATGCAACGCGTTGAAATAATTGCCAACGAAAGAAAAGAAGGCTCTCGGTACGTATATCAACAATTCCAAAAGAAAAAATTGCCAGATCACAAGATTATTGACCTTGCGTATTTTATGCTTTCTTCGGTTTCTGCTATCGGATCTCCCGTTCCTTCGTACTCGATGGAAAGAAAACCGTCGTAGCGATTTGCGTGCAAAAATTCGACGATTTCTTTCAAAGGCACTTCTCCTTTTCCCAAAATAGTGCCTTCGTACATTTTGCCGCTCAAAGATCTGTAACCGTTTTTGCCCGAAGGTACTTGCTTGAAATCTTTGAAATGAACGAACCCTATGTGATCTTTGAGATTTTTAACGGCATCGAGAGATTTTTCATCAGCGAGCAAAAAATTAGCGACATCGGCGTTTGATTTGAAGTTGGGTGAATTCACGGCATCTATGAGTGCTTTAACCTGACTGCTTTTTCCGACGAAAAGGCCGTGATTTTCTATCACCAAAGTGATGCCGTTTTCCTCCGCGTAAGGTGCGACCGCTTTGAATCCGTCTATTATCCACTGTTTTGCATCTTCAAAGGCGATGCCTTCCTTTTCTTCTCCGCTGAAGACCCTTATGTATTTCGCACCGAGATCGCAGGCTATGTCAATACTTTCTTTGATGTAATTGACTTGCTTTTCGCGATCGGCCTTTTGACTTTGAACGAAATCGTTGTTTATGGAATAGGACGAAACTTCCATCTTTCTTTCTTTCAAATTGGCTTTAACTTCTTTTATCTCTTTGACACTCAAAAAATTGTCCAAAAGTTCAACGTATTTTACGTTGTTGTCATGACAAAAGGAGATGAAATCAATGTTGTTCATCTGCTTTGAATAGACTTTTTCGTGAACGCTCCATATACTGACGGAAAGTTTCATATTCAAATCATTCCTTTCATTTTACGATCACTTCGTGACCCGTTTTCCCCGATTCGTATATCGCATCCAATATCTTCATAAGGGAAAGGCCATCTTCTGCCGGATTCAAACACTTGATTCCGTCTTTGACGCAATCTTTGAAGTGCTTTATCTCTTCTTCGAAGTTGAAGTTGCCGCGTCTTCGACATCGTTGTACTCCGAGTAATCGGCGGGATAATCAAATCACAACCAACGATTCATCAGGGCATGGTTTTTCTTCAATTTGGATCGTTAAGTGGTTTATCCCATATTTTTCTTTCAGCAAATTATTTACCTGAGTTCTCACCATATCAGCCATTTTCATCTCAGATGGTCTGAGACGGACATGGCATTCCATCATTGCATCTTCACCATCAAGACTCCAAACATGGACATGATGAAAAGAAAGTACACCCTGAATTGATTCAACGTCTTTTTTCATCTGCGTAAAATCAATTTTTTGCGGCACGCCTTCCATGAGTACGTTTATGGATTTTCCTATTATTTCAAACGATTCGTACGATATGTAAGCGATTATTCCAAAGGTCACAAGCGGATCGAGGATGTACCAGTGATAAAGGCCTATAAGAATTCCAACGACTATGACAGCAGCGGAATTCATAGAATCAGAAAGCATGTGAATAAATGCAGCCTTTACGTTCAGATCGTGGTGTGAATGGCCATGAAGCAGAAGTGCTCCGAGTGTATTTCCCACAAGGGCCACAATTCCCACCCATATCACCATCTCTCCGTTTATCACTTCTGGGTGGATAAGTCTTATCGTGGCCTCGTAGCCTAAAAAGGCAAAGGTCATCAAAAGTATAATCGAATTGATCAGAGCCGCTATCACGCCCGATCTTTTGTACCCGTATGTTTTTCTTTCGTTTTTTTGCTTTTTTGATGCGATGTTGGCAAACAAACTCAAAATCATTCCGCCAGCGTCTTCGAGGTTGTGAAGAGAGTCTGTTATAAGTGCAAAACTTCCAGATATAACTCCAAATGAAAGTTCGAAAAAAACTATTCCGAAATTGACAAAGATATTTGCCCATAAAGCCTTTGATGCATCTTTGTGTTCATGAACCTCATTCATAAAAACCCTCCTTAACGTGTTCACTTAGCGCGATCAAAAGATTTGAAATATGAGAATCGGCAAGTGAATAAAATATTTTGTTTCCCTCTTTTCTTGTTTTAACGGCACCACCGAGTTTTAGAATTTTCAATTGATTTGAAACGGTGGACTGTTTTATTCCAAGTTCTTCAACGATTTTGCCCACACATGCTTCTCCTTTCTCGAGGAGATACATGAGAATTGTCATTCTTAATTCATTTGCGAAAAGAGAACTCATTTTGGCCATAAGGCTAACATTAGGTTTATCCATATATCATGATTATATGATATTCTATTTCAAATGTCAACTGTCCAAAATTTTTATCGATGTTATGACAATTTCCCTTACAAAATATGAGTTATTGTGATATACTTGATCAACTTTAAATGTGAAATATACAAGGAGGCATAATGAACAACATTTCTCATCTTGTGAAAACTGAAGATTTAAATCATCATAGTACGCTTTTTGCGGGTAAGGCAGCAGAATGGTTTGTTGAGGCAACCTACATTGAGGCCAATCTTGCGTATAAAAATCCAGAAAATCTTGTTTGTTTGAAAATACATGGTTTGAAATTTACCAATCCCGTTAAGAATGGCAGCATCATAAATATAAAAACTTCTCTTGCTTACACAGGCAAAACAAGTATAATGGTATATGGTAAAATTTACAACGCTCTCAGGCCAGAAGAAGTTATGGTTGAAGGATTCGTAACTTTCATTTCCGTTGATTCAGATGGGAACAAACAGCCACACAACATAACTTTTACACCTAAGACCGAGGAAGAAATAGAAATTTATCAAAAAGCAGTTGAGTTGAGAAACACGGAATTAAAAGTTAAAAGTTTGTAGAGGAGAGAAATTGAACAACTTAATCCAGGTAATTTTACTTTCAATGGCACCAATTTCTGAATTAAGGGGTGCTATTCCGCTTGGAATTCTTGCGTATCATATGAATGCGACGTTGGTGACGATCGTATCGATTATCTCAAATATGGTACCTGCGATAGGTATCATTATGCTTTTTGATTCGATACTTCCATGGGTGAAAAAACGATTTCCATCTATAGGAAGATTTGTCGAGAGATTTTCTCAAACGAGAAAAGAAAAAAACAGAAAGAGAATAGAAAGATATGGTTTGCTTGCCATAATAGCCTTTGTGGCGATTCCCTTCCCTCTAACAGGTGCATGGACCGGTTCTTTGCTTACAGTCCTTTTCGAAATGCCGAAGTTTAAATCCATCATTGCCGTTGCAATTGGGGTAACGATAGCCGGTATGATCGTAACTTTGTCCATTTTGCTTGGCACGAATAATTTATACTAAACCAGTTTTAAATTCCGAATCGCAGCGATGGCAGGTGCCCCACTCGATGTCTGGTCCTCGCAGGCTGCGGAGGCCATCTCGGAGGCATCCTGCCCTTCGCTTAAATTAAATGAACATTCGACTTTTAAAGTTATTTAAGTATATAGCACATGTGAAAAAGTGAACTCTTATCAGAAAATTAACTGTAATTGTTACTCGACTTAACTTTTCAGAAATCCTGCTATTATAAAATTATTTTTGGCATATGATTATAATGAAAGCAGGTGAAAAAACGTGAATGAGCGTTTAGAAATTGGGAAAATGGAAAAATTGAAACAACATTTGGATAAGTACCTTTTAGTTTACGTTGGAATAGCAATGGTTGTTGGATTGGCCGTTGGATTTCCTCTGTTCAAACAAATAGGAACGATAAAGCCTTTTCTTCAAGTGTTGAATTTGGTCATCATCGTGTTCATGATATATCCGATGATGGTTGGTTTGAATTTTGGTGAATTGAAAAACATATCAAAGATGTGGAAGCAATTCTTGTTCGGATTGGCGATAGGATTGGTCTATGCTCCGCTTTTGATGGCTTTACTTATAAGAATCATACCCATGAACTCTTATCTGTCTTTCGGATTGATTCTTGTTTTCGCCGTTCCGTGCTCTTCAATGGCAATTGCGGCGACAGGATTGGCAAAAGGTAATACAGAACTTTCAACGATTCTCGTTGCAATTCAATTTATACTTGCTCTCGCAGTTGTTCCTTTATGGCTTTCGATCTTTGGATCAAGTTTTCACGTTCCGTTTCCAATGTTCGAAATCATACAAACTCTCATAATTATAGTTGCAATACCAATGTTGTTAGGCTTTGCAACCAAAAGTACGATAGAATCAAAGGGTGGTAAAAAGGCATTATCGAAGGCAAGGGCTTCTCTGCCGGCAATGTCACTTCTTGCTTTGTTCACGATGATCTTTTTGATATTCATGGAACAGGCCCATCTTATAACATCTCAATGGCAATCTGTGCTTGTTACCCTTGCGCCTTTAACGCTTTATTACGTCATAACGATCTTGCTTTTGACCGTCGTGGATCTCATATTGATGGTAAAGTACAAAGATCACATGGCAATAGTGTTCACATCTGTCGGGAAAAATGAAGGCACCGCGATGGCAATAGCACTTGCCGGAGGTATAGGTCTTGCGGCGGTACCTGCTGCGATAGCCCCTCTTATTCAGGTTCCATTACTTGCCACTTATTTGAAGTTTCACTGGCAAATAGCCGGGTTGTTCTCGAAAAGATCGCATCGCCTTGTAAACGAATACGAACTCCACGAGATTAAAGAAGTAGAAGAAAGATAATTAAAGCAGTCCCTGATTCAAGGGACTGTTTTTTTTTGGTGGTTTTTATTGTAAAATTGGGTTAATCGTATCAAAGGAGGAAATAATTTGAAAATAGGGGTTTTAACGGTCAGCGATAGATGTGCAAGAGGAGAGATGGAAGATAAGAACATCTTAGCCATAAAGGAAATTTTTTCAAATACAGGCGATGTTGTTGCTTACGAGGTAGTTCCAGATGAAAAAGATATGATCTCAAAAAAGATCATTCAATTCTGCGATGAATTAAAAGTCGATCTCGTTTTAACCGCAGGAGGTACGGGTTTTGCGCCAAGAGATGTTACACCGGAAGCAACAAAAGATGTCATAGAAAAGGAAGTGCCAGGCATACCCGAAATAATGAGAACCGCAACGTTTTTTTCTAAAACAAAGAATTCCGTGCTTTCAAGAGCCGTTGCCGGCATAAGGGGTAAAACTTTGGTGATAAATTTACCGGGAAATCCGAATGGCGTAAGAGAAAATCTTGAAGTCGTAATGGAAATACTTCCGCTTGGAATTTCTTTGTTGGATGGCAATCAACATGTACATACAAGGATATCGGGAGATGATCTGCGTGAAAAATCTTGAGGAAGCCATAAAAATTTTTGACAAAGTATGTGAAGTCAACGAAGATGAATCTGTAACGATAGAAAATTCAGTTGGAAGGGTTTTATCTTCCGACATCATTTCCAATTACGATTTTCCTCCTTACGATAGATCCGCAATGGATGGTTTTGCTTTTCGTTACGATGATGCTATTAAATCACCGATTTTAAAAGTTAAAGATGATGTACTCGCAGGTCATCCAACCGCCGTGGATCTCAATGCAGGAGAATGCGTAAAGATAATGACAGGCGGTCTTGTGCCTGCCCCGTGTGATACCGTTGCCGAGATAGAAATCTGCAACGCAGATAAAGACAAAGTTGAAATCAAAAAAATGCCTTCTAAATTCGCAAACATCGCCTTTAAGGGAGAAGACCTTAAAAAAGGTGAAATCGCTTTAAAAAAAGGTGATTTGATAGCCACCAACAAGATAAATCTGCTTGCCTCTCTCGGCATGAAATTCGTAAATGTAAAAAGGAAATTAAGCATAGGCGTTTTACCGACAGGCGATGAACTTGTCGATGTTGCGGATCAGATAGACAACGGAAAGATACGGGATTCATCGAGATATTCTCTTCAAGCCCAGATAAACGGCATACACCAAACGTTCGTGAATTTGGGTATTTCACGCGATAACGAAGACGAGATAAGATCCAAGGTCGAAGAAGCATTCAAAAAAAATTGCGATATCTTGCTTATAACCGGCGGATCGTCGGTTGGAGACAAAGACTTAACGGGTAAAGTGCTTGAAGATCTGGGAGCGGAGATACTTGTCGAGAAAATATCCATGAAACCCGGTGCCCCAACTATCATATCAAAGTTGAACAGATCAAGAGAGATGTGGATCTTTGGAATGCCAGGAAACCCTGTGTCAACATATCTCGCTTTTGAAATGGTCGTTGTGCCACTCATTGAAAAAATGCTTGGAACCGGGGAATTGCATCCCATCATTTTTAAAGGCATGTTTTCCGGTACATTCAAGAAAAAAGCAGACAAAGTACATTTTGTACCTTGCAGGGTTGAAAACGGCACCATAAAGCAGATAAAATACAACGGTTCAGGTGATTTCACATCACTGTCAAAGGCAAATGCATTTTTCATAGCACCGAAGGAAACTGAGATTATAAACAACAACGATCTGGTAAAATATTTCATGATCTGAAAATTAAGTGATGGCATTTAAAATAGATTTCAAATGTGGAGGTGCATTTTGAAAGCGATAAGAGGGGCTATTTTTATCGATGAAGATACGCAAGACGAAGTTAATCTGAGAACATCACAACTCATGGATAAGATTTATCAGATAAACGGTATATCCGATAAAGATATCATTTCCGTCATTTTCAGCGTGACAAGAGATGTAACTTCTTTAAACCCTGCTACGGCTTTCAGGAAATCAGGTCACGATTTGCCTCTTATGTGCCTTCAAGAAGCAGAATTTGATGGCGATCATGAGATGACGATAAGGGTAATGGTCTTTGCCAATTGCGAGGATGCAAAGCATGTTTATGAAAATGGTGCCGAAATTCTGAAAAACGGAGGAGAAAGATGATCATCCATGTTGTGAATGGTCCAAATTTAAACATGCTCGGAAAAAGAGATCCTACGATTTATGGATCGTTTTCGTACGATCAAATCATCGATAGGATAAAAAAATGGGCTGAGACGAAGGATGTGATTCTTGACTTTTTTCAGTCAAATCATGAAGGTGAAATAATCGACTACATTCAAAACCTACCTGAAACAGATGGAATAGTCATAAATCCTGGAGCCTTTGCGCATTACAGTTATGCAATTCACGATGCGCTTGAGACATTTAAAGGTTCGAAAGTTGAGGTACACATTTCGAATATATTCAAAAGAGAAGAGTTTAGATCTAAAAGCGTAATATCGCGTGCATGCGATGGGATCATCTCGGGTCTTGGATGGTACGGATACATTCTTGGCATTGAATACGTTATGGAGAAAAAATGAGAATTGCAATTGTGGGTTTGGGACAAATTGGCGGATCTATCGCGTTAAAGTTAAGAAGTTCGGGATATACCCCCGATCTGTTTGACGTCGATCCCCAACTTTGCGAAGGTATAGGTGGAAAATGCGAACAGTTCAAAGGTCAGGGCTACGATCTTGTTGTTCTTGCGCTTTATGCCGATGTGATTTTAAAAATCATCGAAGATCTGCCAAAAGATAATCTTTATTTAGATACAGCCTCCGTCAAAGTACCGGTCATGAAAAAAGCGAAAGAAATAGGACTTAAATTTGTAGGAGGACATCCGATAGCCGGAAATGAAAGAACAGGAAAGGATTCATGGGATCCCGAGATGTTTGAAGGCAGACCGTTCGCGATAGTCAATCCAAATTTGGATGATGCTTCTATGCGCATCGTGATGGAATTGATAAGCACGATAGGATCCCATCCGGTGATGGTTGACGCTGAGTTTCATGACAAAGCGCTTGCCCACACGAGCCAGGGTCTTTATTTCATCTCAAAAATCATAAAAACGTTAGGATTACCCTATGAATCACTTGCCGGTCCTGGATACTCATCCATGACAAGACTTTCAAAGCAGAACCCTCTGCTCGAAGAGACTTTCAAAAGATACAATTCAAAAAACATATCTGAATTTTTAGATGAAACGATAAAAGCACTTGAAAATATCTCAAAGGACTTAAAAAAATGAAAAAATACGCGATAATAGGAGAACATCTTGGCCATACCGTTTCACCTTTGATCTACAACACTTTGTTCAAAAGGATCAAAATAGACGCAACTTACGGGATAATCGAGATACCAAAGGCGAATTTTGATCGCGACGTGGAAGAAATGACAAAAACGTTAGACGGTTTCAACGTCACAATCCCTTACAAAGAAATGATCCTCGTGCACCTGAAGGCATTTTCGGATGACGCAAGAAGTATGATGGCAGTTAACACCGTTGATCTGTCTATGACAGGTTTTAACACAGACTGGCAAGGCTTTTACGAAAGCATCAAGAATGTCGATTTAAAAGGAGATTCAGCCATCGTCATAGGTGCCGGAGGGGCGGCAAAAGCCGTATGCTTTGCTCTCAAAAAAATGCACATGAAGATATACGTCAAGGACAGAACGCCGGCAAAAGCACTGGAATTAAAGAAACTCTTCGGTGTAAATCTTGAAGACCCTCTATTTGAAAACGTTGCAATCGTGATCAACGCAACACCTCTTGGGATGTATCCAAATGTCGATGACATGCCTGACATCGACTTGAAAAGATTCACAAGAGACTGTGTTGTGTACGATCTCATTTACAATCCGGCGCCGACAAAATTTCTTAAATATGCATCAACACTTGGCCTTAGAACAATCGACGGGTACAAAATGCTCGCAAATCAGGCAATTTTGAATTTGAAATTATGGTCAATGGAAGAAGTTGCCGAATATCTTTTATCTGTCAGTGACAAATTTCATTCCATTCTCGACAGCCTGTAAATTCAAATCAACAAGTTTTTTGTTTCTATTCGCAAAAGTTTCTTCAAGGGCTTTGCCTATCGCTTCTATCTTGATAAACCCCGTTGCTTTTGCGAACGCTCCAAGCGTTACCATGTTTAAGACCTTTGCATTTCCTATCATGTCTGCTATTTTATTGGCATCTATTTTGTAAATTTTGATATCTTTCCTTGAAGGTGCTCTGTCTATGACTGAAGAGTTAAGCAAGATCGTGCCGTCTTTTTTCAAAATTTCCTCAAATTTCATCATCGATGGGATATTCATGGCTATAACCACGTCTGGAGAATCCACGACAGGAGAGCCTATAGGTTCGTCTCCTATTATAACGGTGCAATTGGCGGTACCTCCTCGCATTTCAGGGCCATAAGACGGAAGCCATGTAACGTTCAAACCATCGAACATCGCCGCTTCCGCTATGATCTTACCCATCAGCATAACACCCTGGCCGCCAAAGCCTGCTATAACTATGGACTTGATCATCTCACATCAACCCCTTTGTTCTATCCACAAAGACGCCCAGCGGGAAAGTTTTTGTCATGTTATCTTCAAGCCATTTCATCGATTCGATGGGAGTCATTCCCCAGTTGGTCGGACATGTTGAAAGTACTTCTATCATCGAAAATCCCAGCCCTTTCAATTGAACCTGAAAGGCTTTCTTTATCGCTGCCTTTGTTTTTATAACATTTTGCGGAGTTGTAACCATTGTTCTTTCTATGTAAGCGGAACCGTCAAGCGTCGACAGCATCTCGCTCATCCTTATCGGATATCCATTGGCCTTTGCATCTCTTCCGTATGGAGAGGTCGTCGTCTTCTGGCCAAGCAATGTCGTCGGTGCCATTTGTCCGCCCGTCATTCCGTAAACGGCGTTGTTTATGAAGATCGTCGTGATGTTTTCTCCCCTGTTTGCGGCATGGACGATCTCAGCCGTACCTATGGAAGCGAGATCCCCGTCTCCCTGATAGGTGAAGATAATTCTGTCAGGTAAAGATCTTTTCATTCCCGTGGCAACGGCAGGTGCCCTTCCGTGAGCCGCCACAGTGCCATCCAAATCAAAAAAATTGTAAGCAAAAACGGAACATCCAACAGGAGCCACCATTATCGTCTTAGACGCTATTCCAAGTTCATCTATGACTTCCGCAATTATTCTATGGACTATCCCATGATGACATCCCGGGCAATAACTGAATTCGACCTTACTCAAAGATTTCGGCATTTGCGCAACTATTTTATCGGCCATTTCAATCACCTCACGATCTTTTTTATCGCATCTAAAATTTCAACCGGCGTGGGCACAACCCCAGCGCTTCTTCCGTAAAAATGCACATCGCTCTTTCCCAAAACGGCTAACTTCACATCCTCAAGCATTTGACCGTAACTCATTTCAACTGTAAGGATATTTTTCACGTTTTTTGAAATTTCGGATAATCTATCGTAAGGGAATGGCCACAAAGTTATGGGTCTAAAAAGTCCCACTTTTATGCCTGATTTACGGGCATAATCGACGACTGTCTTGACTATTCTTGCCGTCGTGCCATAGGCAACGACTGTTATTTCAGCATCTTCAATTTTGAATTCCTCGTATTTAACTTCATTTTGAGCAACCTTTTTATACGTTTCCTGGTATCTCAAGTTCATCTTTTCAAGTTCGTAAGGATCGAGATCGAATGAAGTTACCTTTCTTGGTTTTCTTCCATTCGCACCTGTAAGAGCCCAATTTGGTTCTGCAAATTCCTCAGGCTTTGTCCATTCCGGCAATTCTACAGGTTCCATCATCTGCCCTATCATGCCATCAACCAACACCGTCACAAGCATTCTGTATTTGAAGGCAAGTTCAAAGGCTTCATTCATCATACTGGCAGCCTCTTGAAGTGTGTGCGGCGCAAGCACTATCATACGGTAATCGCCGTGACCGCCACCTTTTGTGGATTGAAAATAATCACTTTGAGACGGCTGAATATCGCCCAGGCCAGGGCCACCGCGCATGACGTTTATAAAGACCGCCGGCAATTCGGCACCTGCCATGTAAGAAATGCCTTCCTGCATCAGACTAAAGCCTGGTGAAGAAGTCGAAGTCATTACCTTTCTGCCTGTACATGCTGCACCGTAAAGCATGTTAACGGTTGCAACTTCACTCTCGGATTGCAAAAAAGTACCTTTTACTTCAGGCATTCTCTTTGCCATGTATTCGGTCAATTCGCTTTGAGGCGTTATAGGGTATCCAAAATAAAGCCTGCAACCTGCCCTTATGGCTGCTTCGGCTATAGCTTCTGTGCCTTTCATAAGCATTTTCATTTTAAACACGCTCCTCAGAAACTCTGTGAACGGTTATGCAAACATCCGGACACATGTAGTAACAAAAAGCACATCCCGGACATTTATCGTCTGGATCGTAAAGTTCAGCGTAATGGTATCCCTTATCGTTGAATTTTTCAGAAAACCTTAAAACATGTTGAGGACATGCATTTATGCAAAGACCGCAACCTTTACACCTCTCGGTGTTTATTTCAACATATCCTTTTTTTGCCAAAGTAATCACTCCTCACCAAGGATTTTTCATGAATCTTTTGATCTTAAAAACGGCTAAATTTCCTTCATAATCCATGTCTTGATCTACAGAGGTGAAGGCCAACGGAATAGATGTTTCTTTGGAAACTTCCGTTAAAATTTCTTCTCCCATTTTGATATCATCGAATTTTGTCTCCGATCCAACGTTTGAGTTGTTCACAAGGTAATCTATTTTTATCTTTCCTGTCCGGGAGATTCTATCTATATTAGAGATTATTTCCGATTTGGTTGAACTGAACGGTCTAAAGATGTTTACCACGAAGAAGGTAGATTTTTCAACTTTATCGATGAAATTTTTCAGAGAACCAAGTACGATCGCACCGTCTTCGTTTCCGCCGACATCCACAACAGTCAAAAAATCCGGATTCGATATATATCCTCCAACTTCGGGAGGTATTATGGGAAGATCGGCATGCATGTATCTTTCCGGCACCGTAACCATCTTTATTTGCATTTCCTCAAGAAAAGATTTCTCATCTCTGCTTCTAAAATATGGGCTTATTATGTCTATATCAGCAATGGCAACGTGGGTTTGCTTTTCCCTCAAAAAGATGGCGGTATTCAAAGATAATTCCGTTTTGCCACTTCCAAACATACCGACGTAGAGGTAAAGTTTTGTCTTACCGTTGAACAAATTTTCAAGCGTAATTTTTAGGTTGCTCCTCTCCTCTTAGCACTCTAAGCGCACCCATTGCAAGGGCCTCCTCCTCGCGACCGCCGGGAAAAACCATAACGGGTGCTATGTAAGAAACTTTTTCTTTTATCCATTTGATCATATGCTTTGAATCGTAAGCCATTCCGCCGGTGAGTATGATGGCATCAACGTTTCCTTCAAGTGGCACAACCATTCTTCCTATCCACTTCGAAATCTGGTAAGCCATCGCATGGTAAACGAGTTCTGCATGTTTATCTCCGCCATCTACCATTTTTTGAACATCAACAGCGTTATTCGTCCCAAGGTGGGCAACAAGGCCGCCTTCTCCTTTTATTTTTCTTTTCATTTCCTCGAAAGTGTATCTGCCACTGTAACAGAGATCTATGAGAGATGTCAATGGCAAAGTTCCGCTTCTTTCGGGGCTGAATGGTCCATCACCGTCTAAGGCGTTGTTGACATCGACAACACGCCCTTTTTTATGTGCTCCCACCGAAATTCCACCGCCCATATGTGCAACTATGAAATTACACTCTTCGTATCTCTTTTCAAGAGATTCGGCAGCCTTTCTTGCCACAGCCTTTTGATTCAAAGCATGAAAAATGGATTTCCGTTGAAAATCAGGATGTCCCGATATTCTTGCGATATCATCCAGTTCATCCACAACAACGGGATCCACGATAAAAGCCGGTTTTCCTGTTAACTTGGAAAATTCATCCACGATCATGGCTCCAAGATTGGAAGCGTGTTCTCCGTATTTCGCTTCTTTCAATTCTTTTACCATAAGATCGTTTACGATGTAAGTGCCTCCTTGCACGGGTTTCACAAGTCCGCCTCTTCCGACAAAAGCCGCAAAATCAAACAAAGTATAATCGGTATCTTTTAAAAATGCGTTTATTTTGTCAACCCTGAATTGGTATTGATCTGCCATATGCCTGAACGGTCTTAACTCTTCGGCAGAATGATAAAGATTTTGAGATTTTATCTCCTTTTCTCCATCAAAAATGGCAATCTTGGTTGAGGTAGAACCCGGATTAACGGCAAGGATCTTCAACATCTTATCCCGCCTTTGCCAGCAAAGCACTTAAGGCTATAGAATAAAGTCTCGTTTCCGCGTCATCTGCCCGAGAAGTCAAAACAATAGGAACTCTTGCACCGACTATTGTTCCGGCCAACTTACCTTTTGCGATGAAAATCAATCCCTTGTACAATATATTCCCTGCTTCTATGTCCGGAACAAGCAAAATATCCGCATGACCGGCAACAGGACCTCCGATACCCTTATGTTTTGCGGCCTCTTCACTCACTGCGTTGTCAAGCGCAAAAGGCCCATCGACTATTGCGCCGGTTATTTGTTTTCTATCGTACATCTTTGCCATCAAGGCCGCATCTAAAGTTGCAGGCATGGCAGGACTTACAGTTTCAACTGCTCCGAGTACGGCAACTTTCGGCACATCGATTCCCATAACATGTGCAACTTTTGTCGCATTGTAAATAGAATCGATTTTTTGGTCAAATGTAGGTGCTATGACCATCGCAGCGTCCGTGATTATAAGCAGTCTATCGTAAGATGGTACTTCGAAGATGCCAACATGATTCATCGTTTTTCCGGTTCTGAGATTGAAATTTTTGTCAAGTACGGCATGAAGTAAATCAGAGGTATGAACCTTTCCTTTCATCAAAAGATCGCAATGATAGGTATGAACAAGTTCGACTGCTTTTCTTGTCGCTTCCAACTCTTCTTTTTCATCGATAACTTCGTAATTGGAAAGATCGATCTTCAACTTCAAAGCAAGTTTTTCGATCTCTTTTTGATCTCCAATCAACGTCGCATCGATTATACCTGTTTTTCGAGCATCTTCAACGGCTTCAAGGACAACTTCATCCTGAGCCACTGCAACGGAGATTCTCATTTTTTTGTCAAGATTCTTTGCTTTCTCGACGAGTTCAGACAGCTTTTTCATTTAATTTCACACTCCTTTGATTGTACAATTTTACTTTTTCTTTTCTCTCCAAAACTCTAAGCGTCCCCATCGCAAGTGCTTCCATCTCATGTCCTCCCGCCATTACAAGTACGAGAGATATTTTAGATATGTATGATCTTATAATACCAATGAATTCATTACTGTATGACATACCTCCTGTTAAAACTATCGCATCAACTTTTCCATCGAGAACTGTTGCCATTTCAGAAATTCCTTTGGCTATCTGATAGGCCATCGCTTCAACGATAACTCTGGCTTTTTTGTCTTCTTTTGCCAAGTTCAACGCTATTCTGAGATCATTTGTCGATAAGTAGGAGATGAGTCCACCATGACCTACGTACCTTCTTTTTAATTCGTCTTTCGTGTATTTTCCAGAATATGCAATTTTAACGATATCACCGACGGGCATTTCTCCTGTTCTTTCAGGGCTAAATGGTCCTTCATCATTTGCGTTGTTGACATCTACCATCCGTCCATGTTTGTGGGCTGCCACCGAAATGCCGCCGCCCAGATGTGCTATCACAAAATTACATTCCTCGTATTTTTTACCTATTTCCTGTGCTGCCATTCTTCCAACCATCTTCATGTTAAGTGCATGAGAATAACTTTTTCTTTCCAGATCCGGAAGGCCTGAAATTCTCGCGATATCATCCATTTCATCCACGGAGACCGGATCTGTGGTGTAGACCGGTATTTTCCCTCTTGAGAGTTCATATCCTATCAAACCCGAAAGATTCGAGGCATGATCTACTTTTGAATTTCTGAGCGCATCTATCATGTTTTCATCGACCGCATAAGTACCGCTTTCAATCGGCCCTATCAAACCGCCTCTGCAAGAAATTGCATCTATATCTTCCATCGAGAATTCAGATGCTTTTAAGGATTCAAGTACATCTTTTTTTCTGTATTCAAGTTGATCCGTAACTTTTTTGAAATTCGATAAATAAGCCATATCATGGTTTATCTCTTTATCGAAGACACGATTCTGATCTTCAAAAATCGCTGTTTTTGTAGAAGTTGAGCCGCAATTTATAACAAGAATCCTGTGCATCATATCACCTGTCAGTTTCTAACAGATTTCCGATTCTTTTTATTCCCTCTTCTATTTCATCTTCCGATGGTAAACAGAAAGAAAGCCTCATGGCAGAACTTTTTCTGTCATCAACGTAAAAGGCCGTTCCGGGAATGTAAGCAACGCCAATTTTTTTGGCCTTTTCGAACAATTCCATCGTATCGAAGTTTTTGGGCAATTCAAGCCATATGAACAGACCTCCATCCGGTCTTGTCCATTTTGCGCCATCTACTTTCACGTATTTTTCGATGGCATCGAGCATTTTATTTTTCTTGCTTCTGTAAATTTTCACGGATTCTTTTATTCTCTCGAAAATAGTGCCTTTTTGAAGGTACCTTGCGGCTATTCTTTGCGTAAGTCCCGGAGTGCAAAGATCCACACCTTGTTTTCCGAGTGCTGCCTTTGCGACAATTTTGCTGTCTCCGACTATCAATCCTATTCTAAGTCCCGGGCTCATAACTTTGCTTAGCGTGTTCAAAAGCAGGACATTGTGTCCTTCTGCAATTTCATAAAGGTCAGGAAGCCTTTCGCCTTCGTACCTTAATTCACCGTAAGGATCATCCTCGACTATCATGAAATTGTATTTTCTTGAAAGGTCGACAAGGGCTTTTCTTTTTTCAAGACTTAAAGTTACACCGGATGGATTATCGAAATTAGGGACGGCATACACGAACTTCAACTTTGAAAGTGCTTTATTTTGATCGAGTTTTTTTATCTCTTTTTCCATCTGATCGATGTTGAAACCATCATCTTCTATGTCTACCGCTATAAATCTCGGGCCGTAACTTTTAAAAGCACTTATCGCACCGAGATAAACCGGATGACCGACAATAACGTACGAATCGGTATCAAGCATGATTCTTCCAATTAAATCCAGTGCCTGCTGAGATCCTGTGGTTATAAGAAGATTTTCCGGCTTAAGACCGTTTATTCCCTTTCTTTCTTTTAAAACTTTTATATATTCGTTTTTTAATATCGGATCGCCTTCTGTCGGACCGTATTGAAGAGCAAATTTGTATTCGTTAAGAATGACATCCTTTGAAATTTCCGCCAGCGCTTCCCTATCGAACGTTTCGGGATCTGGAGCGCCTCCGCCGAAAGAGATCAAAGAAACTATTCCGGTGTCTCTAAGCAATTCTCTTATTATGGATGATTTCATACGCTTTGACATAGAAGAAAATGAATTTTCTAACATGGGTGTTCCTCCCTTCAAAGATATGTTAGCATTATTCATGCCAAAAAAATCACATCTCAAATATCGCGCCATATTTCATTTTTAGAGAAAAAGCATGAATGCCATTTATTGCATTATGCAAAATATTGCATTCTAAAAACTGTAAGAAAATCCAAAGGACAGAGTTTTTGAACGAGTATTTTGAAAGACGATTTTTGAATTAAGATATCCCAAAATCGCTCCAAAAATAACATCCGAAGGATAATGCACTCCATAATAAACTCTTGAAATCGCAATGTAAGTGGCCAACGAATAGAAAACGATTGAAAATTGAGGGAAATATTCACTCCATATGTAAGCCGCTTCGAATGCCATCGCAGCATGACCTGATGGCATTGAATATCCAGAAGCATCGGCACGTTTTACAACCCAGTCGTAAGTTTGAAAGGGTCTTGGTCTATGGAAAAGCAATTTAAAAAGTTCAACCTCTCCGAGTGTAAGACCAAAACTCAAAATTGTTTGTTCTTTATTGAGAAAACAAGGTGAAATGCCAACAATTCCGGCAAAATAATCTGTGGATATAACCGGTTTCATAACATCAAACCACGGTTCGTCTGTTCCGTTTATAGACTTCAAAAGCACAAGATCCATGTTTTCAGATGCAAATACGTAAAGTGAGATCATTATGACACACAACACGATGAATTTTATTCTAATAGACATGATCTATCACCTTAACAGCACAAATACGAGAATGGTAAGCAGTATCGTGATTACAGTCCATATCATCGTGAAAAATTGGTTGCCGATAACAAGACCGATAAGAAAAATTGCTAAAAAGAGAAGATAGACAAAAGATGCGAATTTTACCCGCATTGGAATTATTCTTATTCCAAGGTAGACGTAAGAAACTGTGCCTAAAATTCCAAAGATGATTTCCATCATGTTCCAAACCACCTCTGCGTGGCATTCCATCCAATAATCGCGGTTATATCCACGCCCAAAGAAAAGGCGGGCTTACGCCCGCTTTGGAGCGGGCAACGGGACTTGAACCCGCGACACTCGGCTTGGAAGGCCGATGCTCTACCAACTGAGCCATGCCCGCACAGAAAAGATTTTACCATAAAGAACCTTTAAGATCAATATGCCATTTTGATCTCTTTTCTCTCACAAATCTATCGGCATTCCCATGCCAACTTCCGCTGATTCCATGTAAATTTCTGAGATTGTCGGATGTGGATGAACATGATCAAGCAATTTTTCAAGGCTCATCTTTGAATGAACGGCTATAACTCCTTCCATAAGCACTTCCGTCGCCATCGGACCGACTATTGTGACTCCGATGATGTTTTCATCCTTGTCCGTCAAAATTTTACCAAATCCATCGTTGAATTCAAGCGTTCTTGCGCGTCCGAGAGCGGTCATCGGGAAAACGCCTTTTTTATATTCTATTCCAGATTTTTTAAGTTCATCTTCCCCGTAACCTACATTCCCTATTTCCGGCGTTGTGAAGATGACGCTCGGAGATGATCTGTAATCCATCTTCAAATTTCCACCTTTCATATTGGTAACGGCCACGATGCCTTCCCTTGATGCAACGTGGGCAAGCATGTACTTTCCATTTATATCACCGGCTGCGTATATGTTTGGAATATTGGTTTTCATCGCATCGTCCGTGATGACGTTTCCCTTCGGATCAAGTCCAACGCCAAGTGCTTTGATATCGTCCGTCATGTTGGATTTTCTTCCCACACTCAGAAGAATCATCTCGAAAGTTTTTTCAAATCTTTCTTTTTCTTCGAAAGCAACTTTGAAACCATTGTCAACTTTATCGACGGAAAGTGTTTTCGTCGCAGTGTGAATTTCTATGCCGCGCTTTTTCATTGAATTGGTAAGCACATCTGCCACATCACCGTCCATGTTCGGCAAAATGTGATCCATAACTTCGACGACGGTAACCTGAGAACCTATTGATGAGAAGAAATTGGCCATTTCGACGCCTATTACTCCTCCACCGACGATTAAAATACTCGATGGAATCTTATCGAGAGAAAAAATCTCATCACTTGTCATAACGCCATCGACGTTGAAGGGAGGAAATTTTATCGGATGAGAACCTTGAGCGAGCAAAAGATTTTTGAATTCAACGGTTTTATCCGCGACATGCGCTTTGTTAAGGTTATCGACTGTTGCATGGCCTGTCAAAAGATCAACGTTATTTTTCTTTAACAGATATTCGATTCCCTTTCTGCCTTTCATAACAACTCTATCGGTCCTTGATTTGACAGATTTCATGTCGATTGAAAAATTTTCAGTGGTTATTCCAAATTTTTTTGATTCTTTTATGCTTTGAAAAAGTTCGGAAGAGGCAAGCCATGCCTTTGTCGGTATGCATCCAACATTCGTGCATGTACCTCCCAAAAATTTTTCTTCCGCGATGGCAACCTTCATTCCAAGTTGAGATCCACGTATAGCCGCAACATATCCTGCAGGGCCTCCGCCCATTACAAAAAGATCGTATACCATAATTGCACCTCCGTAATATATGATACAACTTTCACATGTATATTTTTACCTTCAAAAATGTTAAGATCCTTTTGAGAGGTGATCTATTATGAAAATCATTTTTATGAATCGTCTGGAAGAAGATTGGATAAAAAAGGTAGAAGCACTTAAAAACGAATTTAAAGACGTTGAATTCATAATTTCTCAAAATCGTGTTGAAACTGAAAAAATGCTTGAGACGGCAGACGGTGTCGTAGGTGATCGTTTTTCACCCGACGAAATATCAAAAGCCAAAAATTTGAAGGTCATCTTCGTTCCATGGACAGGTGTAAACAATTTGCCTTGGGAAGAAATCAAAAGCAGAAAAATAGTTGTTTCAAACAATCATGCCAACGCTCAAATTGTGGCGGAACGTGCGATTGCCCTCACGTTATCTTTGATGGGCAGGATAGTCGAATACCACAACGATCTTGCCAAAGGCATCTGGCACGGATTTTCCGGTGGAGATGCCAAAAACGCTTTTTGGACCTCTTTAAGAGGGAAAAGTTGTGGCATATGCGGTACCGGAGGCATTGGTAAAGAAACGGCAAAACTTTTAAAGGCTTTCGATTGCAAAACGATAGGATTTAAAAAGCAAAAATCGCATGAAAAAATAGATTTTTTCGATGAAATAACGTTCGACCTTGAAAACATGATCTCAAAAAGCGATGTCATTTACATAGCCCTGCCTTTGACACCGCAAACAAAGGGCATCATAAATCGTGACATCATCTCAAAAATGAAAGGTAAGTTTCTTGTGAATGTCAGCAGAGGAGACATCATAGACGAAAAAGCCCTTTACGATGGCATAAAGGACGGGATACTTGCCGGTGCCGCGATAGACACATGGTACAGGTACCCGTCAAAAGAGACTCCGGCAACCTTACCTTCTTCGTACCCGATTCACAATTTCAAAAATGTCGTAATCTCTCCGCACGTTGGGAGTTTGACGGTCGAAGGAGTGGAGGGCATGGCGGATGCCACAATAGACAACATAAGAAGTTATATCAAAACTGGAAAACCCGTGAATGTTGCAAATGCCGATCTGATGTATTGAAGAGGAGGCTTGAAATGGAAAAGAAAAAAGTTTTCATAATAGGAGGCGGTTTCGGAGGATTAAGCACATTTTACAGCCTTCGTAAGAACGGATCGGAAATCGTCGATCTTACACTTGCGGATTCGAGAGAAACAAGCCTCGAAAAACCGTCTCTTCCCGAAGTGGCATTCATAGGAAAACCACTTAACAAAGTTCAAATACCTTTGAAATCGATCATAGAAAGGAATGGCGGGAAGTACCTCAATTCGGAGGTCAAAATCGTCGATCCTAAATCAAGCGAAATAGAATTTCTTGATGGAACTAAAATGGCTTACGATTACCTTGTGATCGCGACGGGTGCCGTGAAAGATTATGAAGCGATAGAAGGATTTAACGATCACGGGTATTCCGTTTGCGATGATACCCATGCACCCAAACTTTACGATCGTATGTTGAATTTTGAAGAAGGGAAAATAGTCATAGGAGCGGCAAGAACAGAATGGGCAGATCATCCTGATGTCAAAAAATTGTCTGCCCCGTGTGAAGGGCCAATAGGAGAAATCATGTTCATGCTTGATTACGCTTTGAGACAAAAGGCTGTGAGATCGAAAAGTACGATAAATGTTTTTTCGCCAGGAAAGATATTTTTCGAAGATGTTGGACCAAAAGTTCACAAATCACTTGAACCTGTTATAAAAGCTCAAGGCATAAACGTTTTGACTTCAAAGTCGATAAAAAAGATAGAAAAAGACCATGTTGAATTCGAAGATGGAAGTTCTCTCGAAAGTGATTTGACGATCGTAATACCGCCTTATGCCGGCACGCCTTTTGTAAAAAATTCGGGCATCGGAGATGAAAAGGGCTTCGTAATGACCGATTCTCAAATGAGACATACTGAATACAAAAATATCTTTGCGGTTGGAGATATAAATGCCATCACGATGCCGAAATTGGGTCATATAGCGGTCATGGAGGGGCAGATTGCATCAAGTGCAATTTTGAAAGATATAAAAGGAGACGGAGAAGTTTTACCATTCAGGCCCGAAGTGTTTTGCATCATGAACAGGGGCGGAATCGATGCGACGATGATCCTATCCGACTACCTTTACGGCGGAAAAACCGATATAACGTTAAATGGTCCGATTGCGCACATGATGAAATGGGGATTCGACGATTTCTACTTTTACACGAAAGGTCATATGCCACCGGAGTTGATGCAAAACGGACTGAAGAAATTCCTTGAAAGCATAAAAAAATAGAAGTATACTGAACCAATTTCAAATTGCTCCGGCAGATAACACGTGGCTCGTAGCATGTGGGAAAGAAAGAGATCAGGGATTAGACATTAGAGATTAAAAAACAGCAAATGGCGCATGGCTAATAGCAGGTGAAAAAACAAAACACTGTATAAATTGTACACTATTGACTTTATTAGAGTATCTGTTCACTGATTTTTCCTCTCAGACTGCAGAGGCCATCTCGAGGATGATCTGTACTTCATGTCCGTCCTCGAATGTCGGTAATCCTTCTATTTCTTCGCCCATTATGGATTTGAAGAAAAAGATCAAAGACGTCATGTGGGCATCGATCATGAATCCTTGAGACAATTTTTGCGGTGGGTAAACCTTCACGATGTTTCTGTAAAACTCATCCTTTAAAAGCAGTTCGTCATCGAAATAAATATGTTTTGAATTCACGTCAAAGACTTCCGGTATGTAAGGGTTATCGGTGTTTATGAAGATTGAACCTTTTTCCGCGTATATTTCAAGTCTTGTGCCTTCTTTCCCGGCCGCAACTCTCGAAGACTCTATCGTGCCGGTCGCACCTGATTTCAAATCGGCAAAGATCAAAGCCCAATCGTCAACATCGACATTTTGCATTTTTTCCCCGTCGAATCTCTGCGTAACCACTGTTTTCATTTTTGATCGAACAGATTCGAAATCTCCGAGTAAAAATCTCACGAGATCTATCATGTGAGATCCGAGATCGAAAAGAGCACCGCCGCCGCTCTTCGATCTTTCAAGGCGCCATGACATGACCTTCGATCTGTTCAAATAACTCGAGTGAAAAAATTCTCCCCTAAATGCGTACACTTTTCCGAGCAGTTCCTGTGAAAGAATCGAATGCGCATAGGCTACGGCCGGAATGAATCTTATCATGAAAGCAACCTGATTTTTGACCCTACGTTTCGAAACGGCCTTAACAATTTCTTCGGTCTCTTTTGAATTCATTCCGAGTGGCTTTTCAGAGTAAATATTTTTACCTGCCAGGGCGGATGCCGTTATCTGATCTTTGTGAAGAAAATTGGGTGTACATATATCGACAAGATCGACATTCAAATCCAAAAGCGATTCAAATTTGTCCACGACATTTTTGAAGCCCAGCGATATTCCTTCGCTTTTATGAGCGGAAGATGTGGTCGACAGCCCTGTCAAATCGATGTCAAAATCGAAAGATCCCGCAACTTTTATGTTTTTTATCGCCATAAGATGAATTCTCGCTATTCCACCAAGTCCGGAAAGTCCATAATTTATTTTCAAATCATCATGCCTTTCATTTTAAATTAACCTGTGTACACGGCCGAAATACTCATCGGTCTCTGTTAAATAGAGAATCCCCTGAATCAAACCAATTATGGCTGGAATTCCGGTCCAACAAAAGATAAGCATCAGAATGCCCCATCCGATGTTGTGAAGGTAAAACTGGTGAATTCCAAGTCCACCGAGCAATATACCCAAAATACCTGCCGTTATTCTTTTGTGGTGAACATACTCGGATCCGCTTTGGTAAGGAGCGTAAGAAGGCGGAATTGTGCTGGCAGGTTGTCTTACACCACATTTGGGACATATCTCTGCCTTTTCATCGATTTCGGCGCCGCAATTTACGCAATACTTCTTTCCCGCTTCAGCCATAAAAATACCCCCTTGAGACGCAGTCTGTTCTATTTTACAACATAATTTATCATATTCAAAACAAAAAAGCGGGCTTTCGCCCGCTTTTGATGTTTAGATCAATATTCGGGAGGCATAGGAGGCATTTCTTTTTTCTCCTCCGGCTTTTCGACTATCGCAACTTCCGTTGTCAAAAGCATGGAAGAGATAGAAGATGCATTCTGAAGAGCACTCCTTGTTACCTTTGCAGGATCTATTATACCGGCTTCAAACATATCGACGAATTTCCCTTTAAGAGCGTCGTATCCGTAAGATTTACTTGAATTTGCAAGTATTTCGTTTACAACGACGGCACCTTCGACACCAGCATTCTGGCATATTATCTTCAAAGGTTCACTCAAAGCATTTCTAACTATCATGGCACCGATTTTCTTTTCACCTTCAAGTTTATCCTCAAATTTCTTGAGGTCTTGAGCGATTCTCAGAAGAGTAACTCCTCCACCGGCCACGATTCCCTCTTCAACCGCTGATTTTGTTGCACTCAAAGCATCTTCGATTCTTTGTTTCTTTTCTTTGAGTTCTGTCTCAGTCGCTGCTCCGACTTTTATAACCGCAACTCCACCGGAGAGTTTAGCCATTCTTTCTTGTAAAGTTTCTTTTTCATATTCGCTGGTTGTATTTTCAATCTGGGCTTTTATCTGTGCAATTCTGTCTTTTATGTCTTTTTCTTTACCGGCACCATCTACGATCAAAGTGTCATCTTTTCTTACTTTTATACTCTTTGCACGACCGAGCATGTCCAAAGTGACGTTATCGAAGTCAAGTCCGACTTCTTCGCTTACAACAGTGCCACCTGTGAGTATGGCTATATCCTGAAGCATGGCTTTTCTTCTGTCTCCAAAGCCAGGGGCTTTGACGGCCATAATGTTGAGTGTGCCCTTCAATTTGTTAAGTACAAGAGTTGTGAGAGCCTCTCCTTCGACATCTTCTGCTATTATAAGCAACGGTTTTCCGGTTTGGGCAGTTTTTTCAAGCAAAGGAATGATCGGCTTTACGGCACTTATTTTTTTGTCGGTTATAAGTATAAAAGCATCTGAGAGATTCGCTTCCATCTTTTCTGCATCCGTAACAAAATATGGGGAGATGTATCCGCGATCAAATTGCATACCTTCCGTGAATTCAACATGCGTTTCCATTGTCTTTGAATCCTCGACGGTTATTACCCCATCTTGTCCAACTTTATCCATTGCTTCTGCTATCAATTCACCTATTTCTTCGTTATTAGCGCTTATAGCCGCAACATGGGCGATATCAGATCTTCCGTTCAATTTTTTGCTGAGTTTCTTTATCTCTTCAACGGCCTTTTCGGTGGCTTCCTGCATACCGGTTCTCATAACCATCGGATTTGTTCCGGCAGTTATATTCTTTATGCCTTCTTTTATCATGGCTTCCGCCAAAACAGTTGCCGTCGTGGTTCCATCACCGGCTGCATCATTTGTCTTTGTTGCAACCTCTTTTACAAGTTGAGCGCCAAGATTTTCGAACTTATCTTCAAGATCGATCTCTTTAGCAATTGAAACACCATCACTTGACACGGTTGGAGAACCAAAACTCTTTTCAACAACCACATTTCTTCCTTTAGGACCAAGCGTAATTTTAACGGCACTTGCAAGTTTTTCAACACCTGTAAGTATAGATTGCCTTGCATCTTGATCGAATTTGAGTAACTTGGGCATTATTCATTTACCTCCTTCATTTTTCAACCTTTGCGAGAACATCGTTCCAATCGATCAATATGTAATCTTCGTCGTCAACCTTGATCTCATTTCCTGAGTACTTCGCAAAAATAACCACATCACCGATTTTCACGTTGATGTCGTCGCCAGTTCCAACCTCAATAACTTCTGCTCTTTGCGGCTTTTCTTTCGCATTTTCCGGCAGAACTATTCCTCCAGCAGATTTAGGTTCCTCTTTCAATGGCTTGATCAGAATCCTTTCACCAAGCGGTTTAATCCTCATTTTCGTACTCATTCCAAGAAAACCTCCTTTCAAATTAGCACTCTAACATCTCTTCTGCTAATTATGTTAGCGCACTTCAATTCCTAATCAAAGGCTCAATTTTAACAATTATACCATTTTAAAGACGATTATGGAGATTTATTCCCAAATATAAGTGTATATCTTCGTAAATCTCCTGATATCGCCCTTTTGTAAGTTTTCAACAATCAAAAAAGTCAATAACCGTATGGCTAAAAATGAGTTTTCAACACTTTCAACAAAAGTTTTCAACACTTTCAACAATCGACTGTTGAAAACTCATGAAATGCTTGTAAAATAAGAAAAATATCGTTGTTGAAAACTTTTTACACATCGTTGCATTATTTTTGTCTATAACCATGCCTGTTTTGGAACTTTTCAACACGATAATTCAAAAATGAGTTTTCAACAATTTTATCCCCAAAAAGTTTTCAACAAGTTTTCAACAAAGTTTTCAACAATCAAAAAGCCAGTAGCCATATGGCTAAAAATGAGTTTTCAACAATTTCAACAACACATACTAATAAGAAAAATACTAAAAATATATTATTATTAGTATGAGGTGAGAAAATGATATACGCGATAGGTGACATACATGGATGTTTAGATTCGTTAAAACAACTTGTTGAAAAAGTAAATCCAAATTTAGAAGACAAAGTGATCTTCCTTGGAGATTACATAGACAGAGGACCTGATTCAAAAGGAGTTGTTGAATTCCTTTTGAGATTTTCTGCAACACACAAAAACACAATCTTCATAAAGGGAAATCATGAATGGATGATAAAAAGGTTTTACGATACAAGAGATCCGAAAGATTGGGAATTATGGGAATACAATGGAGCAAGGAAAACACTTGAAAGTTATGGTAACAACATAGAGAATATTCCCATTGAACATCTGAAATTCTTTGAAAAAACAAAACTTTACCATGTTGAAGGAAGATATCTTTTTGTTCATGGAGGAATTAAACCCGGGATAAACCTTTCTAATCAAAAAGCGGAAGACATACTTTGGATAAGAGATGAATTCATATATTCAGAAAAGCCGTTAAAAAGATACACGGTTGTGTTTGGTCACACGCCAATGCATAAACCTTTGATTGAAAGTGATAAGATAGGAATTGACACAGGATGCGTTTACGGTGGAAGTCTTACCTGTCTGAGATTGGATGACAAAAAAATATTTCAGGTGAGGTGTAAAAAATGAAAGCCATATATCCGGGATCTTTCGATCCGATAACTTACGGTCATATAGACATAATCAAAAGGGCATCTGAAGTCTTTGATGATTTTACCGTTGTTTTGATGAACAACATGAGAAAGAAACCTTTGTTTTCCGCAGATGAAAGACTTGAGATGATAAAAGAAGTGACGAAAAATTTAAACGTAAAGGTAGATCTTCACAACGGTCTCCTTGTTCAATATGTAAGAGAAAAAGGAATCAAAATAGCGATAAGAGGATTAAGAGCCGTCGAAGATTTCGAATATGAATTCGAAATGGCCCTTGCAAATAGAGAAATGTGTCCCAACCTTGAGATGATATATTTCATGACAGATATAAGATTTCTTTTTCTTTCTTCGTCTATGGTAAAAGAAGTGGCACAGTTTGGAGGAGAATTAAAACAATGGGTTCCTCAAATGGTGGAAGACAAATTAAGAGAGAAATTCCAGATGTAACTATACTTTGCGGCGGCACTTCACCCGAAAGAGAAGTCTCAATATCGAGTGGAAAAAACATATTCGAATCTCTTAAGAAAATGAACGTGAAATCAACTCTTTTCGTATGGGATGGTAACTTCGAAGCGCTTGAATCGATCAATTCAATCTGTTTTATAATGCTCCATGGTTCACCGGGTGAAGACGGAAGCGTTCAAAAATTTTTTGAATCAAAAGGTATAATTTACACAGGCTCTGATTCGAGAAGTTGTGAAATAACGATAGATAAACTCAAAACAAAGGAATACTTTGAAAGCATGAACATCAAAACCCCAAAATGGTCTTCGCATCCTGAGGAATTTCCATGCGTTTTTAAACCAAGATTTGGAGGATCGAGTATAGGAGTTAAAATTTATTTTTCCCCAAAAGAAATTACCGAAGGCAAAGACGGATTTTACGAAAATTACATCGATGGCAGAGAAATAACCATTTCGGTACTCGACATAAAAGGCAAGCCAACTGTACTTCCAATTCTTGAGATAATCCCAAAAGGCAAATTTTACGATTACAATTCCAAATATTCTCCTTATGGTTCAACCCTTATTGCTCCGGCACCTTTGAACATAAGTGAAAAAACAGGAATCGAAACAGCAGCGTTGAAAATTTATGAAGAAATTGGTTGTAGAGGATTTGCGAGAATAGATGGTATAATTTCAAATGGGGAGTTTTATTTCTTGGAGATCAACGCTATCCCCGGAATGACTCCTACAAGCGATCTTCCTGCCTCTGCAAGGGCGTATGGATTGAGTATGGAAGAAGTTGTGCTTGAACTTTTGTATTCTGCGATGAGGAGGTAAGTAAATTGGATTTTCATTCTACAACTGTAATTGTTGTAAGAAAAGATGGTAAAACCGTCATGGCCGGTGATGGGCAGGTTACGACCGGAGAAACCATAATGAAGTCAACGGCCAAAAAAGTTAGAAGACTTGGAGACGGTAAAATAATAGCCGGTTTTGCAGGATCGGTAGCGGATGCGTTCACACTTTTTGAAAGATTTGAAGTTAAATTGAGAGAATCAAACGGTGTTTTGGCAAAAGCAGCCATAGAACTTGCGAAAGATTGGAGAATGGACAGAGCACTGAGGCGTCTTGAAGCACTTTTGATAGTTGCGGATAGTCAAAACATCTTTTTGCTTTCCGGAAGCGGTGAGGTCATTCAACCGGATGAACCAATCATGGCAATTGGATCCGGCGGTAACTATGCACTTTCTGCTGCACGTGCGCTTTACAGAAACACTCAAATGAATGCCCACGAAATTGCGGTTAAATCTATGGAAATAGCAAGCGAAATATGTATCTACACCAATTCAAACATAACGGTAGAGGAATTGTGAGGAGGATTGATCTTGAATATAGATGAACTTACTCCAAAAGAAATAGTCGATGAACTCGATAAATACATAATAGGACAGGAAGAAGCGAAAAAATCAGTTGCCATAGCCTTGAGAAACAGAATAAGGCGCATGAAATTGTCGGAAGACATGCAAAGAGATGTGATGCCTAAAAATATACTCATGGCAGGGCCAACCGGCGTTGGAAAAACAGAAATAGCAAGAAGACTTGCCCAACTTTCTGGAGCACCTTTCATCAAAGTTGAGGTGACAAGATACACTGAAGTAGGTTACGTTGGAAAATCAGTCGAATCCATAATAAGAGATTTAGTTGAAGAAAGCATAAATACCGTAAAATCCGAAATGACCGTAACGGTTGAAAAAGAAGCGCAAAAAGCCGTCGAAGAACGTATATTGGATGCGCTTGTGCCCGATAGTGTGAGAAAGCAACCTGCAGGTGGCATAATGTCATTTTTTCAAAATCCACAACAACAGGTTCCGCCGGAAACTCACAGAGTGGCGATGTCGAAACGTGAAGAAATGCGCGAAAGGTTGAAAAACAACGAGATAGAAGATTTTGAAATAGAAATAGAGGTTGAAGACACAACACCATCGATGCCCATGATAGGCGGTATGAGTCCTGAAGATCTTGGAATAGACATTCAAGATATGTTCGGTGGCATGATTCCCAAGAAAATGAAAAAAAAGCGTGTTAAAATCAAGGATGCGAGAAAACTTCTGCTTCCAATCGAGTCGGAAAAACTTATAGATAAAGATAGAATGATTCAGGATGCAATCGATAGGGCTCAGTACAAAGGCATAGTTTTTCTTGATGAATTCGACAAGATAGTCGGATCAAATTCAAGATCGGGACCGGATGTATCAAGAGAAGGTGTTCAAAGAGACCTGCTGCCGATAGTTGAAGGTACTACGGTATCGACAAAATACGGACCTGTAAAAACGGACTACATACTTTTCATAGCCGCCGGTGCTTTTCATATGTCGAAGCCTTCGGATCTGATTCCAGAAATTCAGGGAAGATTTCCAATAAGAGTAGAGTTAAGCGCTCTAACTCAGAAAGATTTTGAAAGAATACTCATAGAGCCCAAAAATTCTTTGATTTATCAGTACAAAGCCCTGCTTGCCACGGAAGGAATAGATGTGAATTTCACAGACGATGGCCTTTCTGAGATAGCAAGAATAGCGTACGAGGTTAATGAAAAGAAAGACAACATAGGTGCTCGAAGGCTTTACACTGTAATGGAAAAGGTGATGGAAGAAGTTTCATACAATGCACCAAAAGTTGAAAGCCCCGTTGTTGTCGATAAGGATTACGTCATAAACAGAGTTGAAGAAATAGCCAAAGATGAGGACTTAAGTTCCTACATTCTTTGAGCCAAAAAGGAGAGAAGTTTTATGTTTGAAGTTGTCGAAGAAAACAAAAATGTCAAAACGGTCAAGGTATCTTTGGATCATAAAGCCATTGACGAAGCAAGAGACGAAGTTTACGAAGATATTTCCAAAGATATCAAAGTTAAAGGATTCAGGCCGGGAATGGTTCCGAGAAATCTCATAAACACGATAATAGGGATGGATAGAATTAACTCCCTTATAAAAGATCAGGTCGCAGACGAGGCCTTTCATATCCTTATGCGTGATTATTTCAAAGATATCAACGAAATCGATACTGTTTTGCCTCCCAAGGTTAAATCGGTTGAATTAGGTGGAACTGCGGATATACTTTTTGAGATACACGCATTTCCAAAGGCCCAAATCGAATCGATGAAGGGAATAGAAATAACCATTCCAGATTTCGGAAGTGCAGATGAAGAAGTTAACAGAACCATAGAAGAATTAAGAGAAGAAAAAGCCATACTTACACCAAAGGCGGCAGATCAAAGTGCCCAAATAGGGGATGTCGCCGAGATAGAATATGTCGATTTGACCGGAAAAGATCCCGAGAAAAAAACACTTGAAATAAGAATAGGTGAACCAGCAGAAGGAACGATTTTTCCTCATATCATAGGGAAAAAAGTCGGGGATGAATTTGATTTCACATCAACGGCTGAGAACACGGGAAATAAGGCAAGTTTGCATGTTAAGTTGACCAAATTGTACTTAAAACAACTTCCCGATCTCGATGATAATTTCGCTAAGATGGTCGATGAAAAATATGAGACCTTTGACGATCTCAAAGCCACTTTAAAAGATGATTTTAATAAATCGTTAGATAAAGTTATCGTTTCAATAAAAAGAGACAGGATTTTAAATGAATTGGTTAATAAAACAAAGATAGATGTTCTTGATTCGACGATCGATTATTTCATGAATTACCTCGTAGACCAGAAAAAAGAGGACAAAGTTTACGACAAAGAATTAAAAGATAAATTTCACGGTGACGAAAAGGCATATATGGATTCCATTAGAGATGAGGTAATCAGTTATCTCAAATTGGAGGGAGCCTTAAAGTTTGTTGCACAGGAAAAATCTTTGAGCGTTTCGGACGAAGAAATCTTCGAAGAGGCAAAACGTGATTACGAAGAATCAAAGATAAGTGATGAAAGATTGAAGATCATGCTGAAAAAAGATCCAGCCCTTTATTCAATGATAAGACGCGAACTTTTGTCTTCCAAAGTCGCAGATGAACTTTTAAAAGATGCGGTTGTGACCGTTGAAGAAAAAAATGAAGACGAAGTAATCGAAGATGATGAAGAAAATGATGAAAGTGAGGGAGAAAATTGAAATACGATATCAGCGATCAGACTATACCGATAGTCATAGAAACAACGGGAAGAACTGAGCGTGCTTACGATATATACTCGAGACTCCTAAAAGATAGAATAATTTTTCTTGAGGGAATAGTTGATGATATGACATCAAGCCTTGTCGTAGCGCAATTGCTCTTTCTTGAAGCGGAGGATCCAGACAAAGACGTTTACATGTACATAAACTCGCCCGGCGGATCGGTAACGGCCGGCATGGCGATATACGACACGATGCAATTTCTTAAATGTGATGTCGTTACAACCGCGATTGGTTCTGCCGCATCAATGGCTGCCGTACTGCTTGCCGCCGGAACAAAAGGAAAGAGATACTCACTTCCCCATGCGACGGTGATGATCCATCAACCGCTTGGAGGAGCGGAAGGTCAGGCTAAAGATATAGAGATACGGGCGAAAGAAATCATGAGAATAAGAAATGAACTAAATAATATTCTCGTAAAACATACGGGACAGTCCATTGAAAAAATAGAGAAAGATACTGACAGGGACTTCTTCATGAACGCCGAAGAGGCTTTGAGTTACGGTTTGATAGATAAAATCATCTCTTCAAAAAGAGAGGTAGAAGGAGATTCGAAAAAGTGAAAAATGAAAAGGTTTGTTCTTTTTGTGGAAGAAGCGCGTCTGAAGTCAACAGATTGATCGCTGGGCCAAATGATATTTACATATGCGATGAATGTGTTGAACTGTTTCACGATATACTTCACGACCATCAGACAGAAGAACAAAGTAACAAAGTAAGAACTTTACCAAGTCCCTCAGAGATAAAATTGGAACTTGATAAATACGTTATCGGTCAGGAAAAAGCAAAAAAGGCCATAAGCGTCGCAGTTTACAACCATTACAAACGTGTTTTCATGAACAAAAAATTCGACGATGTAGAAATAGAAAAGTCAAACATAATGCTTATAGGACCAACCGGTGCGGGCAAAACGCTTATAGCGAGAGTGCTGGCAAAGATATTGGATGTCCCTTTTGCCATAACAGATGCGACACCGCTTACAGAAGCGGGTTATGTTGGCGAAGATGTTGAAAATGTCATATTAAGACTTCTTCAGGTAGCCGACTTTGACATAGAAAAAGCGCAGCATGGCATCATATACATTGACGAAATAGATAAAATAGCAAGAAAATCTTCGAACGTTTCAATTACCAGAGATGTATCTGGCGAAGGGGTTCAGCAGGCGCTTTTGAAAATTGTCGAAGGAACGGTTGCCAACGTTCCACCTCAAGGCGGCAGAAAACATCCTTATCAGGAATTCATAAAGGTTGATACCACAAACATACTTTTCATAATAGGCGGTGCGTTTGACGGCCTTGAAGAGATAATAAGATCGAGAATTCAACAAACGACTGTCGGCTTTGCTGCTGACATAAAGTCAAAACGTGATGAAGACATAAACTCAATCTTGAAACAGGTTACACCCGATGATCTCGTCAAATACGGTATAATGCCGGAATTCGTGGGAAGATTTCCAATAGTGTCTACTTTGGATCAGTTAAATGAAGAACAACTTGTGAGAATACTCGTTGATCCCAAAAATGCGGTGGTAAAACAATACAAAAAGTTGTTAGAACTTGACGGTGTCGATCTTGAATTTGAGCAAGATGCGCTGAAAGAGATAGCAAAAATGGCAAGGAAAAAAGGTACCGGAGCAAGAGGATTGAAAAGCGTCATAGACGAGATAATGATGGAAGTGATGTTCAACGTGCCAAGATTACAAAATGTCAAAAGGGTAATTGTGACCAACGAAACCGTTAAGGAAGGGAAAGAGCCTGTCATAGAAATGAGGGAATCTGCTTAATGGCTCTGATTCTCGGCATAGAAAGTTCTTGCGACGAAACTTCAGTTGCAATTGTCGAAAACGGTGAAAGTGTGCTTTCTGAGAAAACAGCGTCTCAAATAAACATTCACGCACTTTACGGCGGAGTTGTGCCTGAGATAGCGTCGCGATACCATCTTGAGAAAATATCCATATTGGTAAAAATGGTCTTCGAAGAAACAAAGATCGACCCAAAAAAGATATCTGCCATAGCGGTTACGTACGGGCCAGGGCTGGTTGGACCTTTGCTTGTTGGACTTTCTTACGCAAAAGCGCTGTCTTTTGCCCTAAAAGTGCCTCTTATAGGTGTTAATCACATGATAGGCCATCTTAACGCTGTTTTTCTTTTTGACAAGAATATCGATTTTCCATGTGCCGTTCTGATGATTTCTGGAGCCCATACCGAGATCGTTTACATGAAATCGATGGATGATTTTGAAATTTTAGGCAAATCAATAGATGATGCAGCCGGAGAAGCATTTGATAAAGTTGCGCGCATGTTGGATCTTCCCTATCCGGGAGGTCCACAGATAGATAAAATTTCAAAAGATGGCAAACCCATTTATAAATTCACAAAACCTAAAACTGTCGGGAAATACGATTTTAGTTTCAGCGGTCTGAAGACTCATATAAGATACTTTTTGAAAGATAACCCGGGAGTAAAAGTTGAAGATGTAGCGGCTTCTTTTCAGGAAACCGTTTCTTCGATACTCATAGAAAAAATTGTGAAAGCGGCCAAAGCATATAATGTCAGAGACGTAGTGATCGCTGGTGGAGTGGCGGCGAATTCGGCCGTGAGAAGAAAGACGGAAGAAGCGGGTCGTAAAAATGATCTTGTCTTTCATTTTCCTCCTCTCAGGTATTGTACGGATAACGCTTCCATGATAGCCGCAGCAGGATGGCACGATTACAAAGCGGGCAAATTTGCCGATTTTAACCTCAACGCCGTTCCAAATCTGGAGGTTTGAATGCGCATTTCTTATGGTAGCGCAAGATTTTTAAACCTGATCTCGTCAGGTCCTCTTTTGGATATAAAAACGGTTTACACGATGTTCGGAGAAAGATGCGTCTTCGATTGTGCATATTGTACTCAGGCAAAGACGAGTAAATCTTCGACGGACATGCTTTCAAGAATTGTATGGCCGGTTTTTGACCTTGAAAGAATTGTCGATGCTTTAAAAAATGCGGATGGCGTTAAAAGAATATGTCTTCAGGTTGTCTCAACTCCATCGGTGGAGAAAGAGGCATTTGATTTCATCCAAAAAGTTAAAACGTTGAACATTCCGATATCTGTAAGTGTAAGGATAACCAATTTTGAAATGGCGAAAAAATGGTTTGATCATGGCATAGAAAGGTTAGGTATGGCAACGGATGTCGTAGACGAGAAACTTTACGAAATTTACAGGGGAGGAAAATTTAAAAATCATGTTGAACTTGTCAAAAAAATTGCAAATAATTTCCCCGGACGGGTTACGACGCATGTGATAGTCGGTCTCGGAGAGAGCGAAAGACAAATGGTTGAGTTCATCCAGGAGATGTACGATTCAAAGGTAAGTGTCGGCCTTTTTGCCTTTACGCCTATCAGAGGTACAAAACTTGAAAACAAACCAAGGCCTGCTTTTGAATCTTACAGGCGTATTCAAATATCTCATTATCTTATAAAAAATGGCCTTTCGAGAGTCGATGATTTCGAGTTTTCAAAAGACGGAGATATTATAGGATACGGATTTGATCCGGCCGGCGTACCTCAATCTGCTTTTGAAACCTCAGGATGCCCAAATTGTACAAGACCTTACTACAACGAAAAACCTGGAGAAACATCTTATAACCTTTTTAAATCAAAAGTATGAGAACATTTTTTCAGGCTTACAACACCGCTTTTACCGTCGAAAACGATCGTTTTGTCTCATCTGAATATCACCCTGATAAGATAGAAAAATTAAATGGGTATGTATATCAGGGCTTTATAGATTCTCATGCTCACATAATCGGACTGGGAATGAAACTTATAACGCCTGACCTTGAAAAAACGAGATCAATCGATGAGATAATTAAAATTGCACGAAATTCGGATGCCACAATTTTAAGAGGATGGGATGATGAGATCCTCGGTAAATATCCGGAAAAAAACATGCTCGATAAGATAGATAGACCTCTTTTGCTTGTCAGAAGATGTGGTCATGTTGGTGTGGCAAACAAGAAATTTTTGAAAATGGTCGAAATAGATTCTGAAGACGGGATCTTAAAAGAACACGCTTTGATAAAAGCACTTGAAAGAGTGAAGCAAGATCCCGAATATCTCATAAAAGCCATAAATGCGGCCGAAAATGAATTTTTCAGGTATGGTGTTACAACCGTCCATTCAGACGATTCTTCAAATTTAGATCCGCAAATCGTCAACGATTTAATTTCAAACTTGAAAATAGATGTTTATGAACATTTACACATCCACTCACTTGAAGAAATGGAAAGATACACTTCTTTGAAGCCACAGTCCATTAAACTACTTTTGGATGGTTCTTTAGGCGCCAGAACGGCCTTTCTCAGATCCAATTACGATGATTCAAATAATCGTGGCGTGTTGAACTTTGATCCGGACGAATTGAAACGAATAATTCGTCTTGCCGATTCAAATGGAATTCAAGTCGTTGCTCATGCAATAGGAGATGGTGCTCTTGATATTCTGCTTGATGCCTTTGAATCAACGGATCCGAATTTAAGGCACAGAATTGTTCATGTTCAGATGGCGTGGCCGGATCAAATAGAAAAAATCAAGAAAATGAATTTATGCGTCGATGTTCAGCCTCAATTTTTTACCTCAGATGAGAAGATGGCAAAAGACAGAATAGGAAGCAGAATGAAAATTGCTTATCCATTCAAAAAACTTATTGAAGCCGGTATAAGAACGGCTTTTTCTTCTGATGCACCCGTTGAAATTCCAGATCCATTACTCGGCATACGCGCTGCGAAAAAAATGGAAATAGATCCGGTAACTTCTCTTTTGGCATACACGGTAGAAGGATCATTTCAAGAGTTCAACGAGCACAAAAAAGGAAACATATCGGAAGGTATGATTGGTGATTTCGTCGTTTTATCAAAACCGATAGATGATGAATCCGCAAAAGTTATCGCCACTTACAAAAAAGGCATAAAAGTCCTTTAACGTCCTTTTAAGCAAGAATTCTCCCACTTCTATAAGTGGTGAGATGAATTGCTCTTTGATTTGTGTTAGAATGGAATCAGATAGTAACAATCATTCGTCAGC
>NZ_JBMFWB010000019.1:0-37638 GCF_049965695.1 Athalassotoga sp.
CCTGATTTCAAAGTAAATGTCGGTGTCAAATTGAGTCAAAAGGTCAGATCCCAAATTACAAATGCGACAAAGCACCTTATCGACTCTTTGAAGATAGATGGGCTGCCATTTACGATTTATTCGATGGGCCATTCGCACATAGATTACGCATGGCTTTGGCCTTTGAAAGAGACAAGAAGGAAGATAGTAAGGACCTTTGCCAACGCTTTGAGGATGATGGACAAATTCCCCGACTTCAAATTCACACAGTCATCGAGTGCGTACTACGAAGATTTCAAAGTACGCGAGCCCGAACTCTTCGAGAAGATAAGGTCTTACGTCAAAGAGGGAAGGTGGGAGCCTATTGGAGGAAGCGTCATAGAGTTCGACGCAAATCTTACCTCGGGAGAATCGATTGCCCGCCAGTTTTTGTACGGCCAGAAATTTTTTGAAAAAGAATTCGGAAAAAGGTGCAAGATAGGATACCTTCCCGACACGTTCGGCTTTACATGGTCACTTCCTCAAATCATGAAAGAAAGCGGCATCGATTACTTCGTCACGACCAAACTCGTCTGGAGCGACAAGAATATCTTTCCGTATTCATGGTTTGCATGGCGCGGCCTTGACGGCACTGAGATTGTGACGCATCTTTTTACAGCGACGGAAGGGTATAACTCTCCGCTTATTCCGAAGGATTTAAAACTTGGATGGGACTTTCACAAAGAGAAACACTCCGATGTGCCATTTTCAATTCTTACCTTTGGATACGGAGACGGAGGCGGAGGACCTACTGATGAGATGATGATAAGGTACAGTCTTATGAGAAATTTGCCGGGTCTTCCGAAGTTGGAGATAAAGAATTTCGAGAAGGTCTTTGAAGGTTACAAATTCAAAGATCTGCCCGTTATGGATGATGAACTTTATCTTGAATTCCACAGAGGCACTTACACAAACCAGTCGATAATCAAGAGGTTGAACAGGCAGATGGAAAACTTGCTTTACACAGCCGAAGTGTTAGCGAGCGCAGATTACAAAAACGGTTCGGAATATCCGCATAAGGTTTTGACAGATGCGCGAATGGCACTTGCCCGCGCGCAATTTCACGATGTGCTTCCCGGATCGTCGATAGGAGAGGTGTACAAAGAATTCGGTGAAATGTTGGAAGAACAAAGGAAAGCAGTTAATACTCTTGTTGATGAAATAATTTCAAAGCATAAAAAAAGTGACAGAGAAAAATTGAGCATCGTCAACGTGACGAACTTGAAGTTGCCAGTACTTTTGAGAAATGCGGATGTACCTGTCGGCTTCTACACGGATTGCATCGTTCAAAAAGGAAAGGACGGCACTTTCGTGATCGGGAAAGAAATAGACGGTCTTAAGACTTTGACACTTTCGAAATCTAAATCTGTGAAAGGAAACATAAAGGCAGAGGATAAGACTCTTGAAAATGCGCTTGTGAAAGTCTCGGTAAAGGATGACAGAGTTAACGTCTTTGACAAAAAGGCAAAGAGATATCTTTTCAAAGAAGGTTTTTCTCTTGTCGCAAGACGGGACATTCCGGCCGAATTTGAAGGATGGGATGTGCCGTACGATTCCGAAAAAGAGGTAAGGCTTGAGCCGAAGAGAGTATATCTTTACGAAAATGGACCTGCGATGGCATCTTTGAAATTCGAATACGAATTCGAAGGGTCCAAAATAGAAATGATAGCAAGGATTTACGACAATTACGATAACGTTGATTTGAAATTCAATCTTGACTGGCACACGAGAAGGTACAATCTAAGACTTGACATGCCGATGGATCTGTTAACAAGGGAGGCGACCTTCGAGATAGCCTACGGCATGATAAAAAGAAAGGCGACCAACAACAACCCGTATGAGCAGGCAAAATTCGAGGTACCCTACCACAAATGGCTGAATCTTTCGGAAGACGATTTCGGAATAAGTGTCGTTAACGATTCGAAGTATGGATGTGGAGTAAATGGGAGCAATGTAAGTTTATCTCTTGTGAGAGGCGCGACGATGCCTGACTTTTATTCGGACGAAGGTCATCACGAATTCACATTCTCTCTCTTTCCGACGGGAAAGGAATGGAAAGAGAAAACCGTAAAAAATGCAATCGTGCTTAACACGCCCATGCCTGTAACACAAGGAGAGGTCGAAGATTTTATGAAACCTTTGAGAATTTTCGATGATGAGTCTGTCATTTTGTCTGCGATAAAGCGCGAAGAGGACGGCGACGGTGTTGTGATGAGATTTTATGAGCCTTACGGGAAGAGGACATCCGTTGAATTTTCGAAATCCGTAACTCTTTCGAATATCCTCGAAGACAGATTCAAAAAGGTAAAAAAGTTAGAAGTAAAGCCTTTTGAGGTAAAGACGATAATTTATTAAAGGGCTCTTTCGAGCCCTTTTGTATCACGATCTTTTGATATCGGATATTATCCTTCCATCCAAAATTTCCACAATTCTGTCTGTCCTTTCGGCTATTCTTCTGTCATGAGTTACTATTATAAAAGTCGTTTTGTATTTTTTGTTTATCTGCCTCAAAAGCGCATATATATCTTCTGTGCTTTGAGAATCAAGATTTCCCGTCGGTTCGTCCGCGAGTATTATCTTCGGATTGTTCATGAGGGCGCGCGCTATTGCAGTCTTTTGTTGCTGGCCTCCAGAAGCCTCCGTTGCCATGTTGTTTTTTATTTTGGAAATGCCCACGAGATCGATGAGTTCTTCGGCTCTTTTCATTACCTCTTTTGTGGGTTTTGAATCTTTCATAAGGTATGGCATGAGCACATTCTCAAATATCGTGAATTCAGGCAGAAGATAATGAAATTGAAAGACAAATCCTATTTTTTGATTTCTTATGTATGCAAGTCTTTTCTTTTCTATCTTGTCTATTCTTTCTCCGTCTATGGTTATTTCACCGGATTGGGGTTTATCGAGAATTCCCATCACATTCATGAGAGTGGTCTTTCCGGATCCAGAAGGCCCTATTATCGAGTTAAAGGAACCTTCTTCAAATGACAGGTTTATGTCGTGGAGTACCTGAAATTTCATCTTTCCCGATATGTAAAATTTGTTTATGCTTTTGAGATCTATTATGTCAGCCATTTCTTATCACCTCTATAGGATCGAGTCTTATCGAACTTCTTGCGGGTATTACGGAGGCGACAACGGATGCGGTTATCGCTATTATCATGGATATGAGTATAAAGAAGTAATTTATCTCAAGCGGCACGACCGGTGTCCCGTTGGAATTTACCGCAAATTTTGCGAACATGAAGGACAGTCCGAGCCCTAAGCCTGCACCGGCAAGAGCGCCTATGATTCCGAGAATTAATCCTTGAAACAAAAAGACAAGGCCCGTTTTCCCGTCTGTAAGGCCCATTGCCTTCAATATACCTATTTCTTTTGATTTTTGCAAGACAGTTATAGCAAGCACGCTTGCTATCGCGAGAGTAACTGCCACTATGACGAAAACCTGGATCATTATGCTTGAAATGCTTTGACCCTGAAGTCCGGTAAGGAGATCCGCGTTTTGATCTTCCCAGTTTTCGACCTTTATCGAAGGATTGTTAAGTGTTTGACCTATCTCTTCAGAAATCTTTTTGGCATCGAAAACATTTACAACCTGCATTTCTATGCTGCTTACGTTATTGCCAAATCCGCCGATATTTTGAGCCGTTTGCAAATTCGAAATGGCCCACGATGAGTTTATGGCCGATACGTTGAAATCGAAGATACCGCTTATCTTAAGTATCTTCAACTGTCTTTTTGCCGTAAACACGGTCACGGTCTTTCCAACGCTTAAGTTGGCATCCTTTGCAAATTGCTTTCCTATCATTATTTCGTTGTCATTCGTGGGAAGTGTCCCTTCTATGATGTGTGAGTTGAAATGATATATGGGGTCAGAGGCTTTGAAATCGAACCCTCTCAAAAGCAGTGAATTTATCGCGGATCCTTCCGAAATGAAGATCGGCGTATCGACGGACGGAGAAACATATTTTATGTCTTTGTTGTATGCAGGATCCGAACTTATCTTTTGAATTATCCCATCCCAACTGCTCACGGGTGTGCCCTGAAGTTTGGATACAACAGTTATTTGTGATGAATTGCCTATCGTCGTTTGTACCAAACTTGTCTGAAGGCTCTGGATCAAAAGGCCTATGAATATTTGAACGGATATTCCTATCGCTATGCTTAAAATTATGAAAATCGACTGGGATCTGTTGTATCTTATGAATCTTAAAGCAATTTTGAACGGTAAACTCATTTTGATCCCCTCAGATCTTTTAAAAATTTAACAAGTTCATCAAAATCGGCAAAGAGAAAGTCGACACCACACTTTTTTGTGTATTCGGGATTTTTAACGCATGCACGACCACTGGCGATCACTTTAGTCTTGGGAGAATATCTTTTTAGTTCATCTATGAACTTGCAAAGATAAACAAGATTGTAGTGATTCGTTATACTTATGGACAACATATCGAATTTTTCGGCCTTTATAGCCTCTTTAAATGTTTCAAGGGGCACTTCTTTCCCGGCAAAAACGGTTTTGATACCGTTGAGCGTAAAGATATCTTCACTCATTCTAAGGCCAAGTTCGTGCTCTTCTTCCTGCGGACAGAAAACTGCACAGGTCAGGCCCATGTCCGGCATTTTTGATTTTATTACATAAGGATATGCGCATTCTATGCATGTTCTGACGATCGAAGACATCACATGCTCTTTCCATATGCACAAAGGATCCAACTCGTAATCGCAGTCCCATTCGTTGAGAATTTTGGCAAATAATTTGTAGAGTTCGATCACATCAATTCCACTGTCAAGTGCCGAGATAAATAATTCTATACTTTCTTTTTTTCTTCCCGCATAAAGATTGGACTTGAGATCGGAAAGTTCCATTCACATCACCTCAAAATGAAAGCAATTAAAAATATCAACCCAACCGCAGAAATGCCTATTACCGCATTCATCCAGCCGGGAAGGCCTGTAAGGCCATAAAATGCCCTTATCTGCGGAAGTATGTTGAAGACGTTTATTATGTCTTGCGGGCTGAATTGTTCTATCTTTCCAACGGCAATGAAAAGATTTCCGGCCTCACCTGAAGGAGGAAAGAATGAGACTATGTAATATCTTCCGCTTTCTGGCAAGGTTATCGTCTGGTTGAAATATATCCACGAATATGTATCCGTTACGGGTTCATAAAAAACGGTCGGCGTACCTGTTGACGTAAACGCAAGCGCACCCATACCGGATGGAATTTCAAAAGGCAGGTCATTTGCCTTTGGCAGGCCAGGTCCGACTATAACAACCTCGGGTTTTAAATCTTTGAATTTGTCTATCTTCGGAACACCTGGCTGAAAATACAAACTCTGTCCTTTCGTGCCTTCAAAGGTCATCCAAAGAAAACTGTTGTCGTGATCGAAGACTTTGTACAAAACTTGTGATATTTCTATGTGATTTATCGGAATAGCGTTCGATATGTCCGATCCCGACATCGTCGAAACGATAGGTGCATGGGCAAAGGTAATCGATGCCATTGCCAATGAAGCGAGTAAAAATACTAAAAATTTGTATTTCATGAAGATCACCTCAGTGAACGTTGAATCCGAGCGTAAAGGTCATGGTTCCGAGATAATTCGACGTGTATCCATCAGTTTGCGGTACAGTCGGATATTGAGAAATACCAACGGCACTGCCTCCCAAAAATCTCACGTTTGCAAAGGTATCAAGGTAATCCGTGTTTCTAAATCCGAGGCTTAAAGACGCATCAAGTATCGATCCTGTGAAATCGAAATTGGAACCGTTGAAGAATTTACTCGATGCGTAAAATCCGTCTATATCTGTGGCTACGTACATGCCGTTGTCAAAATTGTACTGGCCTTTCAGCTTAAGAATCGGAACCGGTCCCAGATTTTCACTTACAACCGCATATTCACCGTCGAGAGATTGAAAGATTATCGATGCGTTTCTCAGTTGCAAAGAAAGACCGATACCCAATTTTGCACGCGATGTGTTTATCAGATCATACAGATAACTTATTCTCCAGAAAGAAAAGCCGTAATTGTAAAGCATGACGCTGCTTGCCGGGAAGGTTTGATAAGATATGGTTATGGGTTCCGTAATTACGCCTTCGGTTTGAATGTCAAGCGGCTGGTACAAAAAGATCAACTCGTTGTTTTTTAGAAAAGTAAAATCGACGGAGTACCTATCAACCGGAAAAAGAATGCTTTCTCCGCCGTCGCTGACGTAATCAAAGTTCGTCGTGTTGTGGCCGTATTGGATATCGTTGAAAAGCACCGATAACGCTCCGGCTTCATATTGAAAACTCATCTGATACCAGTTATTCGGTGAGCTAAAAAGGCTCATTCCGAATCCGGCAGAAAATACCCCTATCAAAATTACAACTAAACTGAAAAGAAGAAATTTTTTCATTTCAGATCTCCTTTCGATATATTTAACTTATTATACAATTATTCTTAAGAAACCGGTCAGTCAGTCTTGAATTTTCTCTTCCAAGATTTCTTTTGCATCGGTGACGACAGGCGATTTTAACTTTCCGACCATTAAAACGAAGATCAACCCTATCAAAGAGATGATCGCCGTCGTCAAAAACATCTCCGTATATCCCGTGTTTATCGTTGATTGAAAAGCCTGCTGTATTTTATCCTTTACACCTTGAACGTCATTTACGACTAATTTGTTCAGAGGAAAAGGAATTACTTTGTTAAGCACACCCTCGAGTTTGGTAACTATATTCGTGACATCCGCATTTTGAAGGGATGCAAAGGCATTGGCGGCCTGAGAATCCATCTTTATGGGCGGTATTTTTATTCCGACGCCGCTTAGAGTTTGCGTAAGATTGGTCTGAAGGCTCTTTCCGGCCTGAATCAAAAATCCCACCATCACATTTGGAGCAACTGTTATGCCTATCGCTCTCATCAATGAAAGATTTGCAAGCGCGGAAGCCGAGTTTTTCGAATCAACGCTTTTGAGTATCATGTAGTTCAAAGGTGCTCCCAGAGTAAAGCCTATTCCGATTCCCATCATGAAAAGTCCTATAAGCAGACCGGTGAAATTAAGCATGTACGTCGTGACGTATCCCAAAAACAGCGCACCCGCTATGTTGAAGACAAATCCTATCGACATAACAAAGACTGCTCCACGCTTGTCGACGAGAACTCCGGAAAGTGGAGCCGATATGCCTGAAAATATTGCCAAAAGGGTGACGACGTATCCGCCTGTGCCGGCTGGAATTTTTAGAATGTTTTCGGCAAATTGCGGGATGAATATGAGCCCCATCATTCCTATACCGACGACAAGAGCGGTCATCATGATGAAAAACGTGTTCGGATTTGTCAAAAATTTTGTGTTGAAAACAGGATCCTCATTTTTGCTTTCAAATAAAAGCATTAACGGGAAGAGTACGGCAAAGGCTATAAGAAACGGATAGACGTTTAAATCACGAATCGAGTTTGAGAGATTGAAAAAGTCTAAATTCGTAAGTGCGTACATCAGACTTCCTATCGAGGCGGCTAACAGAATGGAACCAATTATGTCTAACTTCTTTGATGCTTTCTCTATCTCTATTTCTTTAACGCTCAAAGAAAGTAAGATAACGAAGATGCTTATAGGCACGTTTATGAAAAAGAGCCATCCCCATTTGTCCGTTCCTGCTATCGAGAGTATAAAACTTCCAATCGTCGGTCCCACTATCGTCGCTATCCCGTAAACTCCGCCGACTATCCCGAGCGCGGTACCTTTTTTCTCTTCGGGGAAGATCTTGCTGACGGCCGTGGTCGCTATCGGAACCATGCCGCCAGCTCCGAGAGCCTGAATTGATCTTGCAAGCAGGAAAAGCCAGAAATTGCCAAAGAAGTTGTTCATTCCCGAAAGAAAAGAACCTATCCCAAAGATGGTTATGCCTATTATGAATATCTTTTTGTATCCTCTTCTGTCCCCTAACTTCCCCATTATCGGCATTGAGGCCGCGTATATGAGCGTGTAAAGTGTTATCATCCATATTCCTAAACTTTGATCTATTCCAAAACTATTTCCTATTATCACCCTCGCAGGAGATACGATACCCGAATCTATTGCGCCCATGAATATGCCGAAGATAAAAAGCAGCAAAAGAATCGTATTTTGTTTTTTCATCCTATCACCTCTTTTGATTAAAATACCGGTTACGAAGTATTATAGATCAAAATTTTAATTTTTGCAAATGATTTTTATTATTTATGCCAGATGAAATTTATCTTCGTGCAGCCAGCGGGAGAAGAATCTACATGTATTTTTATTTCATGGAGATTGGCTATATATTTTACAACACTTAGTCCCAATCCGAATCCTGGGACATCAGTTCTTTTTCTGAAAAATTCTTCGAAAAGATGGGATTGAGTCTCCTCATCCATTCCAGGCCCTTCGTCTGATACCATGATGTAATTATTTCCTATTTCAATCTTTACCTTTCCATCTGTGTATTTACAAGAATTTTCGACAACGTTGAATATCATTTCTTTGAGAAGATTTTCATCGCCTTTTATGTATGAATCTTCATTGGGGAAGAATTCTATTCTATCTGGGTATTTTTTTATTAAATCTTCGACCGCTTCAAAGGCGACCTCGTTCATGTTTAGATTTTCAAATGTTACCGGCACATTTTTTACCTTCGAAATTACAAGCAGGATATCTATCAATTTTGACATTTCGTCGGATTTTTTCGATATCTTTTCGAGAGCAATTTTTAATTCTTCGATAGAATTTTTGTCCATCGCGATCTGTGCATCGCTTTTTATAACAGAAATTGGGGTTTTAAGTTCATGAGCGGCAATAGATGAAAATCTTTCGATGGCCTTGACGCCGGATTCGATCCTGTCGAGCGCAGAATTTATCGATTGCTCAAGGATTTCTATCTCTTTTCCGGATTTTTTTACGTTTATCCTTTCTGACAGATTATCCGTTTTTATCCTTTTGACCTGAAAAGACATATCTTCTATTGGCTTGAGTGCTTTGCTTATTATCAAAAGGCCACCCGACATTATGATCAAAAAAGCCAGTACGAGGCCGATCAAAAGCCAGTATGAAATCCCAAGGTTTGTCGATCTGAACTCTTCCATCTGCCTTGAGGCGACAAGATAATAATTTTCTCCGCCTTTTTGAAATGGCAAGACAAATATCCTTTGGGGATTAGATTGCTGAATGTTCTCTCCCGATCCAGTTGAACTTTCGACGGTGAAGATCTTTTCTCGACTAAGAAGATATTTTTTGAAGGCATTTTTTATCGAATTGAGATCATTTTCCTGATCCGGCGCAAAAGAGAAAATAAGATTATCTTTGGAGTCAAAGATGTAATAGGACACGTCAGAGATTCCGATGTTGTTTATAAATGCTTGAATCGATACTGAGTTATCCGGGAGATTTTTAAAATAATTTACGGCGCGATTGGCATTTAAGATCAAATAATCGTCAAATGTTTTGTAAGAAGTGCTAAGTTGAAAGTTATATATGAAAAATCCAATCACCAAAAAGACTGCCGAAATAGTCACGGAAAACCAGATTATCACCTTAAATCTTATGCTCTTCATGTCATCCTCTTATTCTGTAACCGATTCCTCTGATTGTTTCTATGAGGTCGTCTACGCCGTGTTTTTTGAATTTTTCCCTTATGTAATTGATGTAAACATCCACGACGTTACTGTACATTTCAAAGCCGGTTTCCCAGACATGATCGATTATCTCTTCTCTTTCTACGATCTTTCCCTGATTTATCGCAAGGTAAAGTAAGATATCGTACTCCTTTTTGCTCAATTTTATTTCTTTATCACCTACGCGAACGGCTTTTTCAAGTGTGTCGATCTTAACGTTTTTTATCTCTATAAGGTTGCTCTTTGTCCATGCGTTTCTTCTTATCAAAGTCCTTGATCTTGCAAGCAATTCTCCAATGTCAAAAGGCTTTACAAGATAATCGTCGGCTCCGATGTCAAGGCCCTTTATCTTGTCAGAGACCGCGTCTTTGGCCGTAAGCATGAGAATCGGAACTCTTAGTTTGGCTTTTCTTGCATTGAGACACACATCCCATCCGCTCATTTTGGGAAGCATTATATCGAGGATGACGAGATCGTATTCTGAAGAGAAAAGCAAATCAAGCGCTTTTTCTCCATCGTGCGTCGCATCGACGATAAAGTCATTCTCAGAAAAGATTTCTTCTAAATTTTTGCAAAGTTCCAAGTTATCCTCAACTATCAAAACCTTCATATCTTAATTTTACCATCGAAGTCAAAATTCTAATTTGTTTTTAATCTTCATAAGATATATTTAAAACGAAATCAAACGAAGGAGGTGAAAAAAATGAGAAAATGGATGATATTGATGACAATAGCGGCAGTGTTGAGTTTGGGAGTTTTCGTCTTCGCGAATGGATCGACTCCAACCCTTCCTTCAAATCAGCCGGGTATATCTCAGACATCGACAAACCTTTCAACCTCTTCACAGGAGTCAATTTCAGAAACGGCAGAGCCAGTTGAGAGTAGCGCGGAAAGTGCAAGCGATTCGGCAACAGATATGGATAACGTTCAATCAGAAGTTGTACAAAACGGAGATTTTCAGGGTAATTATTGATCAGGGGCTAAACAAAAGTACATGCCATAAGGCATGTACTTTTCATTTTTATATATATATTTTTTTTGAACAAATGCTATTCATGTAAATTTAACGATATGTTATGATTTTTAACCTTAAGTGTATTTAAGGTTAGTTATTTGGTTTAAATCGTCTTTTTTGCCGGTTTTTGAGGTTTGCCTTTTTTTGGTATTTGAAAGATAATAAATTTGATTTGTTTGTACTCTAAACATACTGTGGAGGTTTTATGGTTAAAGATAAGTTTTCTCTAAAATCAATGAAAAAAAGTAACACGGAACTTATTTTATCTATAATACTGAAAAATCAACCGATATCAAGGGCCAATATATCCAAGATGACAAAACTATCAAGAGCCGCTGTTTCATCTATTGTTCAGAACCTTCTTGATGAAGGCTTTATATCTGAAATAGGTGTTGACAGAGAACAGACAGGTACAGGAAGAAAGGGTATTCTTCTTGAGGGCAATCATAATTTTGTAACCGTTGGCTTTGATATAAATTCTAATTTGGACAGACTGATATGTTTAGACATAAATGGCAATGTAGTGGAAAAAGCACAATTTACCCGTAAAAATGTTGATTTCATTGAAGAAATAAGAGATTCTTTGAAAATGTTTTTTAGCAGTTCCAAATTGAAAGGTAAGAACATCAAAAGTGTTGGAATTGCTTTCCCAGGATTTGTGAGCGAAAAAGAAAATATTATTGCGATAACTCCTTATCTAAGAAACGAAAATAACTTTTCTGCTTTGAAAGAATTGGAAAATACCTTTGGAATACCTTTTAGATTTGAAAATAAGGCCAAACTGATGACCATAGCAGAGAAAAATTACGGGTACGGTAAAGATTCTAAAAATATGCTTTTTATAAACATAGCCGTTGGAATTGGTTCCGGACTTTTCATAGATGGGAAAATGTACAAAGGATCTTCAAATTTATCCGGAGAAATAGGGCATTTCAAAATCATGGATGAAGACGGCGATGAATGTGTTTGCGGAAGCAGAGGATGTTTGGAAACTGTTTTATCAAGTTGGGGTTTGGTTAAAAGATACAATAAATTTGCCGTTTCAAAAATAGAAGGCCAGTACCGTTCTGATGTCGTCGTTGAAAGAGCCTTAGAAGGAGATGAAACTGCCGTTAGAGTAATAGAAGAGGCTGGTCACTATCTTGGTTTTGTGCTTGCAAACATATCTAACGTTTTGAATTTGGATCTGATAGTCATAGGAGGAAGTAATCCTGTAAGAAATTGCGATATTTTCAAACAAAAACTCGTGAAAGATTTTGACAGATATTCTCTCGGAGTTATAAGAAGGGAAGTTGAGATAAAATTCTCAGAATTAGGTGAAGATATAGCGGCAATTGGCGCAGCCCAAATTGGCATTGAGTTTTGCGTTGAAAGGACGTTAAAAAATATCGTTCAGAAGGAGGCAAGAATATGAAATTTTTTCTTGACAGTGCCAAAATAAATGAGATAGATTATGCCATAAATAATTGGCATATAGAGGGAATAACAACGAACCCGCGTCACATTATGAACTCCGGCATAACAAGGGGAGAATTCATAAAGGAAATAAAAAAGTTAGTTTCCGGCACGTCCATAACCGTTAGCGTTGAAGTGAATCCACATCTCGAAACGAAAAACGATATCTTGAGGGAGGCAAAGATTTTAGCGGCAGAATCTGAAAACTTCGTCATAAAGGTTCCCGCCTTTGAACAAGGATTAAATGCCGTTTATGACTTAAATCAATTGGGTATAAAGACAAATGTGACGCTTGTTTTCAACGCCGTTCAAGCAATTCAGGCGTCTAAGATGGGTGCTTATTACATAAGTCCATTTGTCGGCTGGAGAGAAGAACGTGGAGAAATGAACATCAACTTCGTTTCGGATATAGTTAAGATAATCAAAAATTACGGTTTCAAGACAGAAGTTTTAATAGCGGCCATCAGGACCGCAAAGCAAATAACGGAAGCGGCAATTGCTGGTGCGGATATAGTCACTGCTGGATTCGATGTTTATAAAACCGCTTTTGAAAATCCGTTTACCGACATGGGTCTTAAAATATTCGGTGATTCATGGGATAAAACCAAATCTGATTGAAGGAGGTAATAAAATGGGTTATAAATTTCTTGTACATCATGAAAATGACCTCGTTGGTGTAGCCGTAGAAGATCTAAAGCCAAACGAGAAGGCAAAAGGAAGGTTCCTTGACACAAACAAGGAGATCGAAGTTAAAATTCTGGAAGATGTACCATTGGGGCACAAAATTGCTTTGAAAGACATAAGATCCGGGGAAACGATTTTTGAGTATGGAGAAAAAACAGGTGTTGCCACGAAAAACATCAAGCAGGGCGAACATGTTCATGTTCATAACATAAAAAGTTTAAGATGGGGAGGGATTTCTAAATGAAGATGGGAGATAAAATTCTTGCTTACAAAAGATCTGATGGTTCAGTTGGTGTTAGAAATTATGTGCTTATATTGCCGCTCGATGACCTTTCGAATTCCTCCGCAGTTGCGGTATCGAAAATAATAAATGGTACCATCGTTTTGCCTCATCCCTACGGAAGATTACAATTTGGAAAAGATTTGGATTTGCATTTTAGAACTTTGATTGGAACAGGTTCAAATGCCAATATAGCTGCGGTTATCGTGATAGGGATAGAACCTAACTGGACTCAAAAAGTAGTTGAAGGAATAGCAAAGACTGGAAAACCGGTCGAAGGGTTTTACATAGAAAAAAGTGGAGATCTCAAAACTATAGAAAAAGCATCAAGAAAAGCGCTGGAATTCGTTGAATATGCAACCAACCTGAAAAGAGAAGAAGTTCCTATAACCGATATCATCATAAGTACTAAATGCGGTGAATCGGACACGACATCCGGCCTTGGTTCCAACAAACTTGTAGGCAGATTTATGGAAAAATTCGTTGAAATGGGAGGAACGGCTTTATTCGGTGAAACGACGGAATTGACAGGTGGAGAACATATAGTGGCATCAAGATTTGTAGATGAAAAGCAAAGAAAGAAATTCATGGATATGTTCAACGAATATCAGGAACTTGTTGAAAAAGAGGGAGCGGACTTACTCGGATCACAACCTACGGAAGGTAATATAGCCGGAGGTTTGAGCACAATTGAAGAAAAGGCTCTCGGAAACATTCAAAAAATAGGCAATGCTAAGGTAAAAAGCGCATTGGACTTTGCCGAAAAGCCTTCCGGTAAAGGACTTCATTTTATGAACACTTCGTCGGCAGCGGCTGAAGCAGTCACACTTTTTGCGGCAGGCGGCGCCGTGCTTCATCTTTTTACGACAGGCCAGGGAAATATCGTGGGGAATCCTGTAATTCCGGTCATAAAGATATCCGCAAATCCGAAAACAGTTGCTTCTATGTCAGAACACATAGACGTTGACGCATCTCCTATAATTCGGGTCGAAAAAACTCTTGATGAAGTTGCAGAAGTGTTGTGGGAAAAAGTTTATAAAGTTGCCAACGGTCAAATGACAAGGGCAGAAATTCTTAGACATGAGGAGTTTGTCTTGACAAAATTGTATAGGAGTGCATAATGGTCAAAATTCCTTATGGAATTTCATATTTAAACGTTGAAAGGAACATTGAAACTTTAAACGTAAGAGGTGATATACAAAGCAATTTAAACGAAGCCGAAATAGATCATATCATAAATACTTGTTTTGGTTCTTTGAATTACGATGAAGATAAGCCAATTGGAATAGCCGTGCCGGATCTTACAAGACCCGGCACATGGGTAAAACCTTTTAAATCGATCGTTAAAAATTTAAAGGGCAAAAAGATAAAAGTGTTTATAGGATCAGGCCTACATGAACCCCCAACTTTTCAAGAAATAAAGAATTTTTTATTTAAAGAAAAAATTGAAATTGACTTTGATCTGGTTATTCACGATGCAAATGACAAAAATGAACTCGCTTACGTGGGCAAAACCAAACGCGGTACACCGGTGTGGATAAACAAATCATATCTTAAATGCGGATATAAGATAGCAATAGGTGTTGTTGAGCCACATCAATTCGCAGGTTTTTCCGGTGGATCAAAAGCCGTAGCAATAGGACTCGGAGGAGAAGAAACAATTTCTTTTAATCATTCGATGATGACGGATCCTTTTGCGGTCGCAGGATTAATTGATGGCAATCCCGTACGGGAAGACATAGAAGAAATGGGGCAGATGGTTGGAATAGACAAACTGGTTAACGTTGTTATGGATTCCAATGGGAAAATCTTTAACCTTTTTTGCGGATCAAATCCGGAATCACACAGAAAAGCTGCGGAATTGATCACCGGCATATCAGGTTATAAAGTTTCACGTTTGTACGATGTCGTTATAACTTCTCCCGGCGGATCGCCAAGGGATAGAGATCTGTATCAGGCCCAAAAAGCACTTATACCCGCTGAGTTTTTTTGTAAAGAGGGAGGAGAAATAATTCTTGTCGCCGAGTGTGCAGAAGGCTTTGCAGATGAAGGTTATTTAGAAATACTCGAAAAGGCTTCTGCTCCAAAAGAAGTGATCGATAAGTTTGATTTTAAACATTTTAAGGTAGGTCCTCATAAAGCGTTTTTGCTTGCAAAAACTTTATCCAAATTCAAAGTGAAAATATTTTCGAAATTAGATCCATGGGAAATGAAAAAGATTTTTTTTGATCCCATAGACGATATAGAAAGATCATTAGAAAATTATAAAGATGAAGATATATTGTTAATGCCAAATGCGATTCAAGTGTTACCCGTTAAAAATACTTATAACAGGAAGTGATGTAAATGGATATGTTAATAGGAGGCAAAAGGGTTTCTGGAACAAAAAGAATCGAAATACATTACCCTTACACCGGCGAAGTTGTAGACACAATACCGGTCGCAACTGCTGAAGAGGTTGATCAGGCTATAACAATGGCCGAGAAAGGTAAGCGTTTGATGAAGGATCTTCCGATTCACAAAAGAGTAGATATTTTAATGAAAACCGCTGAACTTCTGGATAAAAACAAAAATGAAATAGCGAATTTGCTTGTTCGTGAAGCCGGAAAAACGATTATTGATTCCAGAGACGAAGTGGTAAGAACGGCAGAACTGTTTAGATATACGGCCGAAGAGGCAAAAAGAATTAACGGGGAAACGTTACCTTTTTCTTCTCTAAAGGGATCTGAAAAAAAAGTGGGATATTTTGTCAAGGAACCGGTTGGGATAGTCGTGGCAATAGCGCCTTTTAACGTTCCTTTGGCATTGATGGCACATAAAATCGCACCTGCAATAGCAGCGGGTAATGCGATCATAATGAAACCTGCAAGTCAAACTTCTATGAATACCATTAGAATGGGCGAACTTCTTGTTGAAGCGGGAATGCCTCCTGAAGCGGTAAGTGTCCTGACCGGTGGAGGTAGCGTGGTAGGAGATGCTTTGGTAAAAGATCCGAGGGTAAGGATGGTAAGTTTTACGGGAAGTTTGGAAACTGGTAAAAGGATCTCCGCCAATGCCGGCATAAAAAAACTTTCTCTTGAATTGGGCTCTAACTCTGCGATGATAGTAACGGAGAATGCGGATGTAGATAAAGCCGCGGAAAGTGCTGTAAATGGAGGATTTCAAAATGCTGGTCAGGTTTGTATTTCAGTTCAAAGAGTATTCGTCCATGAAAAAGTTTACGACGAATTCATAAATAAAGCAATTGAAAAGGCAAAGAATTTCAAATACGGAAACCCGGAAATTGAGAGTTCTCAAATGGGATCCGTCATTGATGAAAACAACGCTAAAAGAATTATCGAATGGATAAACGAAGCAGTTTCGAATGGTGCCAAACTTGTTACAGGCGGAGAAAGAAATTACACTTTAATACCACCCACAATTCTTGTAGATGTACCACTTAACACAAAGATGATGACCAATGAACTTTTTGGTCCTGCGATAGGCATTAGAAAATTCAAAAATTTGGATGAAGCCATAGAACTCGTAAATAGCAGTCAATATGGTTTGCAGGCTGCAATTTTCACTCGGGACATAAAAGAGGCATTTAAAGCCGCTAACGGCATAGAAGCAGGTGGTGTCATGATAAATGAAGGCCCAAGATACAGAGCGGATTTCATGCCTTACGGCGGTTATAAAAATAGTGGCATAGGAAGAGAAGGAGTTAAATTTGCGATCGACGAGATGTCGGAGTTGAAAGTCGTATGTTTCGATCTGAGGTGATCTAATTGAAAGAAAAAATAAAAATTGGAGTTGTGCCTTTAGTTAGAAATACTTATGATGTAAAAGAAGGGAACAGAATTTACACAGCACAAATCAAAAGGCTAAGAAATATGCAAGATGTGGATTGGGTGGCTTTTGAAAAAGGTATTGAAGATGAAAATGAATTTCCAGACGTCCTGAAAACCCTTTACGGTGTGGACGGTGTGATTCTTGTAAGCAATACATTTCATCTTGGAACTTTTGTCCCTAAACTTTTGTCCGAATTTCCAAATATTCCGATCCTGATATGGGCATTGCCTGAGCCGGCATACAACGGCGGGAGGATCAGAATAAATTCTTTAGTAGGGGCTCATTTGGATGGATCAAATATTTACAAAATGGGACATGACAATTTTGAATTTTTTTATGGAACCATGGAAGAAGATCATTTTTCTGAAAAATTAAACCAGTGGTTAGACGCATTGCGCATAGTGAAAAAATGGAAAAACGCAAAAATAGGTTTGATCGGTGCTCACGCAAAGAGTTTTTTCAACATAGATATTTACGAACCGGCATTGTACTCCGATATAGGCGGAGAGATTGAATACGTATCACTTGAATCTGTATTCAACTCAAGGATAGAAGAAGAATTTATAGATAAAGAAGCAGAAGAGATCAGAAAGATATACTCGTTCGGTGAAAACATGGATGAGGCAAGGCTGAAAAAAGTTGCAAAGCTTTCTTTGACCTTTGAAAAAATGGTGAATGATTCCAAATTTGATGCCATGGCAATAAGATGTTGGCCTGAATTCGCCAGCGTTTATGGGATCTCTCCCTGTGCCGCGATGTCGAAGTTCATGGTTAAGCATATTCCGATAGCGTGTGAAGGTGATATAGAAGGCAGTCTCGGCATGATGGCTTACAAGTCGATTGGGTGCAACGAAGTGTTTCTTGCAGATGTAAGTCAGATAATCGACGAAAATGATTTGTTACTCTGGCATTGCGGTGTTGCACCTTACAACACTTGGGATGGCAAATCAGAAAAAACTCTTGACACTTATTTTGCCAATGGACATGGAGTTACAGTTGGCTTTGTGCTCAAAACAGGGCCTGTAACCATAATGAGAGTCGATTATGCAAGAGGCAAGTGGAGAATTTTCCTTCAAGAAGGTGAAGTGGTTCCTATGGAAAAAGAATTGAAAGGTACCTATGCAAAGGTAAAAGTGAAAAGTTCCATCGATGTAGTTGAAAAATTGGTAAAGAATGGTTTTGCACATCATGTCGTACTCGGATACGGGAACTATTCCGAAGTGATAAAAGAACTTGCAAAAATTAAAAATTGGGAAGTAGTTGAATGATGGAAAGATCAAATGATGTATCAAGAAAAATAAATTTGTTGCGTCAGTACATGCTTGATAAAAAGAAAAATGCCGTTTTAATAAGAAGAACCGATAATTTTGCATGGATAACGTCAGGTGCGCGATCTTACGTTTCCATCACAAATTTTTTTGGTGCCGCATTTGTAATCGTTACTTCTGACAGGTCTTACGTTTTAACTAAAAATATGGAATCAAAAAGGCTTAAAAACGAAGAATTAACGGACAACTTTGAAATAGTCGAAATACCGTGGTTTGAAGATATAGAAAAATCCACAATAAATTTTTTAAGCGGCAAGGATTTCGTTGATGACAGCGAAAATGAATTTTCTAATTTTTTGTCACATTCAAGAGTTGAACTAAGCGAATATGAGATAAGCAATTATAAAAACTTAGGTTTTAAAAGTACTGAGGCTCTTGAAAGATCTATGAAAAAAATAGATCGAAACATGACCGAAATAGAAGTTAAAGCACTTGTCGAATATGAACTGACAAAAGCAGGTTTGGATGTTTTGCTCGTTTTGGTTTACGGAGACAAAAGCCGATTGCTTTACAGACATAACTTGCCGAGAAATCTAAAGATTGGGAATAAATGCATAGTCTCTATTTGCGCAAAAGAAAAAGGTCTCGTTGCATCTGTAACAAGAACCGTGGAATTCGAAAAAGATGTTGAATTTGAGAAACAACACAGGATCAACGCTGTTATAGATACTCAAATATTGGAAGAACTTTCTAAAACATACTCCCTGAGTGAAATGTTTTCAAAGATAAAAGAGATCTACAGGAAAAACGGATATCCGGAAGAATGGAAGTTACACCATCAGGGAGGAATAACCGGTTACAATTCAAGAGAGTTTATATCAACCCCTTATTCAAATGTGAACATCAAAAACAACATGGCTTTTGCGTGGAACCCAACTATAACCGGAACCAAATTTGAAGATACTTATTTAAAAACCGAAAACGGAATTGTACCGCTAACATTTATTGCAAATTCGAATTGGCCCGTTTTAAATCTGGAAATAAACGGTAATCAACACCAAAAGGCTGATGTTCTTTTTTTAAGTTAAAAAGTAATTTTAAATTTGAGCTGCTTAAGCAGCATCGACAAATCAGGAGGTGTTTGTGAAATGAGAAAGTCCTTGCTTTTTGTGATGATCCTCACGTTAGCAACTTTCGGGATAGTTTTTGGCACAACGATCCATGTCCTTGTGTGGGACGACGTTATGAGCCAGGCAGTCCAAACTCTTATCCCTCAATTTGAACAGACAACCGGTATAAACGTTGTTTTTGAGAGGGTGCCAAGTGGAAATCCTATCTTGACAAAGGAAGCAGTTGGAGTTACTCCAACACAATCTTCTTACGATCTCATCGCTTTGGATGAGCCATTTGTCCCCAAATTTGCAAGTGCAGGTTTGATTTTGAATTATAACGATTGGCCTCAGGGTAACGTTTACAAAAAAATAGATTTAAATTCCGGTATAATTCTTCCAACTGTTTTCGATGCCGCGAAATTTGCAGGTAACATATGGGGAATGCCCATAAACGGTAATTTATACGTTTGGATGACGAACGAATTGATGCTTGAAAATCCAACATATCAAAAGGAATTCAAAGCACAGTACGGTTATGATCTTCAAGTGCCTCAAAATTTCACACAATTACTCGATATGGCAAAATTTTTCCATGACAAGGGATTGTACGGTTTTGCACCTTTCACGCTGAGAGCAGAAGGTTCAACGTGTGAGGCCGTTTGGATGTTCAGTTCTTTTGGGACAGGTATAATAGGCCTTGAAAATGGAAAATATGTCGTTACCCTTAATAAAGAAGATGCGATAAAAGCCATGCAATATTATTCACAATTGTTGCAATATTCGCCTCCAGGTGCAAATTCAATGGGCCATCCGGAAAGAATAGCAGCGTTTAGCAGCGGAAAAGTATTTACGATGTTCCAATGGCCTGCCTTAATTCCAAACAGTGAAAATCCTAACGATTCCATGGTTGCAGGTAAAATAGCTTTTTCTGTTCCACCTGCAGGTCCTGCTGCAACTGCTTCTGTAAGAGGTTGCTGGGTTCTTGCCATTCCGTCTGCTTCAAAGAACAAGGCCGCGGCAGCCGAATTTGCCTATTGGTGGGCATCAAAAGATGTTCAACAAAAATTGGCATCTATGGGAATGGCTTCGGTTAGAGAGGATGTATTGATGAATCCAGATCTAATAGCAAAATATCCATGGTATAAAGCTATGGCAGAGTCTATGAATTATGCCGTGAGCCGTCCGAGATTTGTAGATTACGCGGAACTTTCTAACATCGTTCAAAAATACTGGCTTGCCGGCGTAACCGGAACTATGAAACCGGAGGATGCCGTCAATAGTATGATTCAGGAAATAAACAATCTTTTAAAGACTTACAATGGCTGAGAATAAAAGAAAGAGAAGGGGCTTCCCCCCTTCTCTATATTTCGTATTACCTGCGACTTTAACGGTTGGAATAATAGTTGCTTTTCCTTTGGTTTATGCATTTTTCATGTCTTTGTTTAACTGGCCTTTGGTTGGTGCGCAAAGAACATTTATTGGATTGGGTAATTATTTATCTATGTTTAAAGATAATGAATTCATAAATTCTGTTTTAAGACAGGTTGGGGTAGTTGTCATAGCGGTACCGATAGAACTTGTCATAGGTTTTTTTGTGGCCATATTATTTGACAGAAAATTTCCGGGATCAAAAATATTAAGGAGTTTGATTTTGCTTCCGGCATTCGTTTTGCCTGTGCTTTCAGGTTTGACTTGGAGGTTGATGTTAGCCCCTCAATATGGACCTTTAACTTATCTCATGCAAATAATGGGCTTTCCAAACCAGGCATGGCTTGCTAATCCTCAACTTGCATATGCGGTTGTCATAATTCAAGATGTTTGGCGTATGTGGCCTTTTATGTTTGCTTTCATTTACGGAGGGCTTATGAATGTGCCAAAAGAACTTATAGAGGCCGCCAAAATAGATGGATCTGGATTTTGGAATACCATTTTAAAAATTTTACTGCCCGTGTTGGAACCAACTATAGCAATAGCTGTGATGTTCAGAATAGTGGATATACTTAGGATATTCCCAGAAGTTTATGTCATGACAGGCGGGGGGCCTGGTGATGCAACGATGCTCTTTTCTCTTTACATCCAGCAGCAAGCTTTTTCTTTCTTTAACATAGGATATGCTTCTGCGATGTCAATGCTTTTGCTCGCAGTCTCGATAGTCATAGCAGTATTTTTGGCTAAAAACGTTTTTGAGGCTAACGAATCTTAACCGGAGGATGTGAAGGAATGAAAAAGAAGACCATAATAAGATATATTTTGATAATTGCAATTTTCGTCATAACCATATTAGAAATATCGCCTATAATTTTGATCATTTTGAATAGTTTTAAGACGGATAAAGAAATATGGTTCGGTAACCCGTTTTCTTTTTTCATACCGACTCTCAACAGTTACCACAACGTTATTAGCAGTCCAACTTTTACCCATGGGTTACTGATAAGTTTGATAGTGGGAGTATTTACAACCGTTATATCTGTAATGCTTGGTGCTTTGGCAGCCTATGGACTTACACGTTTTAAATTCAGGGGAAGAAATGTTGTTGCCTATTCCATGCTTTCATCAAGAATGATCCCACAATTAGCCCTTATGGTTCCTTTTTACATGCTATTTAGAACTTTTGGAATGGTGGATATGACTTCGTCTCTCGTTATAGCATATATAAGTTTTAACATTCCTTACGCAATCTGGATGTTGCTGCCGTTTTTCGCTTCCGTACCGAAATCTTTCGAAGAAGCGGCAACAATAGATGGTGCATCAAGAAATCAGATCTTTTGGAGGATTGTTTTACCACTTGCCGTTCCAGGACTTTCAGTTGCTTCAATTTTTGTTTTTATAAATTCCTGGAATGAATTCTTGTACGCTTTGATTTTGACTGGCAGTAAAGATCAAACAGCCCCAATAGCCATAATGGGATATCTTGGAGAATATACCCCAAAATGGGGAGAAATTTCTGCCGCAGGAATGATCATGCTCATACCGGCGTTTATAATAGCTTTATTCATGCAAAAATATGTAATTGAAGGTTTATCTGTTGGAGGCGTTAAGGGGTGAAGTTTACCAATTTCGGCTCTTAAAGTAAATTCAATATATTTATGAAAGGAAGGCCAAAAATTGAAGTGTTTAAAAGAAGCAAATCATTTAAAACTTTCGCTGGATGACGGGACTGTGATTTTTGACGACAAATTTTTTTCCTGTAACTCTGAAGTGAGCATAAAATCAGATCACGGCCATTATAAAATACATGAATCGAGATTTTCAAAGGAATCCGTTGTCGATGATATTGATGTGGAATCAGGTGATCCGCTTATCGTAAAATTGAAAGCAAAAAGCGGATCGAATAAGATTTTTTTCTCCATGCACGGTTTTAAAGATGAGCATATTTACGGTGGTGGAGAACAATATAAATACATAGATTTAAAAAACAAATCCATGCCTATATGGGTACAGGAAAAAGGGGTTGGAAAGGGTTACGATTTGCTGTCTTTTCTTGCTTACATGAAAGGTGTGAGAGGAAATTGGTATTCCACTTATTTCCCAGCAGGTATTTTTTATTCTTCAAAAGGTTACGCCATTCTCATTAAAAATTACAATTTGATGAAAGTCAGTTTCAAAAATTACAATTTTTTTGAAGTGTGGTCGGATGAATTAGAAATTGCACTCTTTGAAGGAGAAAATATCAGATCTTTGATTCAAAAGATGATCTCGTATATAGGTCAGGAATATTCAGAATTACCGGAATGGGCTTACGAAGGTGTCTGGATAGCCTCTCAGGGAGGAATAAAAGTTGCCGAAGACAAGATAAAAGCCGCCAAAGATAGAGGCATACCGGTTAATGCCGTTTGGTGCCAGGATTGGTCTGGAAAAAAAATAACCTCTTTTGGGAAACAGGTTTACTGGAACTGGCAATATGATAAACAAATGTATGAGGAACTGCCACAAAAGATAATCTCTATGAATAGCGCGGGTATAAAATTTCTTGCCTACATAAATCCATTTTTGATAGATCAAAGTCCCCTTTACATCGAAGGAGAAGAAAAAGGTTATTTCGTCAAAGATAGATCTGGTAGTGCTTACAAAGTCTACGTTACCACCTTTCCAGCGGGGCTCGTCGATCTTACAAATCCCGATGCTGTAAAGTGGTATAAGCAGATTATAAGAAACAACATGATAAACATCGGGATATCTGGATGGATGGCAGATTTTGGTGAATATATGCCAGATGATATAATCACTTTTTCGAAAAGAACGGGTATTAATTTTCACAATGAATATCCTGTACAATGGGCCAAATTAAACAGTGATGTCGTTAACGAATCCGGGAAAAAAGACATTTTGTTTTTTATGAGAGCTGGATTTACAGGATCGACTAAATATTGCCCTGTTTATTGGGGAGGAGATCAAAGCGTAAATTGGTCAAAAAGTGATGGCTTACCAACCATTGTCCCTGCAGGATTAAGCCTTGGTTTTTCAGGCGTCAGATATTACCATTTCGATTGCGGAGGATATACATCTCTCTTCCATGTTAAAAGAACTGAAGAACTCTTCATGAGATGGTCTGAAATCGCCGCGTTTTCACTTATAATGCGCACTCATGAGGGCAATAGGCCATACAAAAATTTACAATACGATTCAAATGAAAGGATATTCAATCATTTTGCCTTAATGTCGAACATACATGCATCTTTAAAAACATACCTTAAATATTCCGTTTACAGTTCAATTAAAGAAAATCTTCCGGTTATGAAGCATCCTTTCTTGATATATCAGGATTATCCTGAAAATTTGAAATATCAATATTTACTTGGAAATGAATTGCTTGTCTCTCCCGTCATACGACCACATGCCAAAAGTTGGAATGTTTATCTTCCGAAAGGAAAATGGATTCATCTATGGAGCGGGAAATTATTTAACGGGGGAAATTACGTCAATGTGGATTCTCCTATTGGCAAACCACCTGTTTTTATAGTTGAAAGTTCGAGTTACGCTGAAGAGATGATCAAAAATGTTCAATTTGTTGATAAAAAATTCAATCTTTGATGAGGGGGTGTTAATATGAAAAATAGTTTTTTGTTCTCGATCGTTTTTGTGCTTTTTTGTGTCGCATCTCTTTTCGGTTTCAATTCCGTCGGGGCCCAGCAATTGAAATTGCCGTACGATGTTTTTGATTATGCACAATACCCGATAGGCAGTGTATGGGGTGATCCCTTACCTGATGCACCTGCACTTGCTCAAAGAGGTAAATTCATGGTGGGTGTTAAGACACTTCATCTTCTCAATCCGGATCAGATAGACGTCATAAAAACCTTAGCCGAGGGAACTACTGTTATTTATAATCGACCTCTTACAGTTGAAGTCTGGTATCCAGCAACGCTAAAATTAGGTCAAATCCAAATCACAATGTACACGGATTTTCTCGGTCGTTCCGATCAACCAGGAACTCTTGTGCCTTACACATTTGTTGGTAGAGCAACCCGTGATGCTTCTCCCGATATTGCCGATGGCCCTTATCCGCTTATTTTAATTTCTCACGGATATCCAGGTTCGCGTTACTTGCTATATTACCTCGGAGAAAATCTCGCTTCCAAGGGCTATGTCGTCGTTTCCGTCGATCATACAGATTCAACCTATTTAGATGTGGGAAATTTTGTAAGCACCCTTGTTAATCGCTCTTTGGATCAAGAATTTGTCATGGGTGAGATACTTAAAATGCAACCTTGGGAAGGTCTATGTAATCCAAATGAAGTAGGACTTATAGGTTATTCAATGGGAGGATATGGAGCACTTCGAACTCTGGGCGCAGGTCTGGAAAACAGCACACTTGTCAAGAATTACCTTGGAAAATTTGCTTCCACTCTTATTGCCAGGCCATCAGACAAAGGAGATCCGCTTGTTAAAGCCGCTGTGCTTTTTGCACCCTGGGGTGGCACTGTCGGAACAAACCCAACGGGATTATGGGATAAAACATCACTTGAAAAGATCACGGTTCCTACCTTATGGGTTGCAGGATCACAGGATGATGTGGCTGGATATAAAGGTATTGTGAATCTATTTGATTCTGCAATTAATTCAAAACGTTACCTGCTTACTTACGATGATGCTCTTCATAACGTGGTACCTCATCCTGCACCTTCAATTGCAACTAAATTTGGCGATTATTATCGTTTTGCCGATCCCGTATGGAGTACTTGGAGAATAGATAACATCGACGAACATTTCGTAACGGCATTTTTTGATCTATATCTTAAAGGGAATGCAGAGGCAGGATCTTACCTCAACGTCAAAGTTGTTAATTCCAATGACGGAATTTACATAGCAGGCAATGGAGGAGAGGCAACTGATTCCACTTACTGGCCTGGTTTTCAACCAAGAACAGCTTTGGGCTTACACCTTGTATACGTTAGCCCAAGTTTAGATTCCAAATAATTTTTAGCATCGGCAGGATCAACACAAACCTGCCGGTGCTTTAATCGTCAAAGATGAGAGGGGGGAAGTGCTATGCCTTCAAAAAGGGTAATCGTAATCGGATCAGGTTTAAGCGGTTTATCATCGGCTGCCCTTTTGTCAAAAAAAGGGTTTTCAGTTACCGTGATCGAACAAAATTACCAACCTGGAGGATCATCTGGGGCATTCAAAAGAAATGGCAATATTTTTGATGTAGGATCTGCAATGATGTTCGGTTTCGGAGAAACAGGTTTTAACCCTCATACTTTTCTTTTCAATGAAATAGAAGAAGAGATTGATGTCGTAAAGCATGATGCAATGTATCGATTGCACTTTGGGGGTAAGGTTGTAACTTTCTACAACGAGTTTGAAAGTTTTTTCGATGAATTGGGTAAATTGTTTTCGAAAGATGAGATAAACAAAATAAAACGATTTTATAATTACCTCGATAATCTTTATTCTAAAGTTGTGATGAAAGATCCCACTCTTATAGCGCCATCGGAAATACCTCAAAAAGAACTCGCACAAAAATTGAGAAGAGATCCTATTAACCAGTTAAAAATACTTTTCTTACTTTCCAAGAATGCGACATCAATTTTGAAAAAATTTACAAAATCAAAGGATGTAATTCAGTTTTTTAACAAAATCACTTCTACGTACAGTTACACAACCATGGATGAAACACCGGCAATAATGGCCGTTACAATAAGATGAAAGCAGAAGAAGCAAACAGAATTATAGATTACATCGAATCACATTTTCCTGGCTTTAAAAGTGGTCTTCAATACTATGAAATTGGAACTCCAACCACAATTGAAAGGTATACTTTGAAAAATTTTGGATCCGTTGCAGGGCCAAAACAATTGATGGGTCAAGAACTTCTTAAAAGGCCTCACGCCTCGACATACCTGACCAATCTTTTTATGTGCGGAGAATCAACCGTGATGGGTACGGGAACGCCGGCAGTTGTAATTTCAGGTATAAGCGCCGCAGATGTTATATTGAGAAAAGAGGGTATGGATGAATACAGATACGCAGTTGATAAAGGTTTTGTCCATACAATTGAAAAGCCTAAAGCACCCTATCCAAAAAGCGAGATTCAAAAACTTGCAAACATGTGTGAATGGAGCGAAGTGGACACGTGTAAAAGCGCCTGTCCTTATTCTGTTGATATAAGAGGAATAATGAGAAGGCTCTATGTTGAAAATATAAACGGATCTAAGAAATTGCTTAAGTATGAAAACGGTACATTGTCGTGTTTCAAATGTGATGCACAATGTGAAAAATCTTGCAGAAGAAAGTCAATTTTTAAAGAGCCGGTTCCGATTCAACAAATCCTCACCAAGTTAAATGACATGTAAGGTTTGAAACAGGCTAATTTCTTATTCTCCCCAATTTTAATATGCTTTTTTTCAGATTTTCTTCGTATCTGTTTTTGGGATTCAAAATCTGTGAGATGCCAACCCCTCCTTGAGTAAGATTGGCATGAACCATATTGCCATTTTCTATGTACATCCCGACGTGACCCGGAAAGAAGATAAGATCTCCGAATTTCAACTCTTTTTCCTCTACTTTACGAGAGAAATTCTGCTGCAAATCCGCATCTCTGGGTATTTGAATTCCAGCGTAATCGTAAAGTCTTCCCACATATCCGGAGCAATCGTAACCGTAAGATGAAGCACCTCCCCAAAGGTAAGGAGTTCCTAAAAAGAGGGACCATTTCTTTTGGATGTCATCAAAAACAGGTTTTGTCGAAACGTCATTTGACGGTATTTTGACGGTATCGCCGTTCGGCAAAAAGGCATGCCAGAATTTTCCAGAGTCCACAGCGAACAATTTGGTTCCGAAGGGAACGAAAGTTTTGCGATCGTGGATTTCTACGCTTGAAAATCTTTCGCTTACGACTATTTGAGATCCTTTGCTTTTGATCTCGTTCATGGCATCGGTTGAAAAAAATATCACATGAGATCTTTGAAGATAGCCGATAAAACCCGTTCTCAGATCTTTGACAAGAGCATATTCATTTTCAAGGATTAGGACTTTCACAAATTCTCCGAAGATCAACTGATGAATTCTTTCCGTTCGAAATCTTGGATCTTTTCTCATGTCCGTAACAGGAATTATAACCATTCCAAAGGCCAGAGCAGGCGGTATCATGTCTTCAAGCACTTTTACCTGCAAGATAAGATCTTCAGCATTTTTTGAGATCAAATCCATAGAGTCATGGGTGTCTATAAAACCGTTAACGATCAATTTTTCTCTTTCTTCTGAAATTTCAAAGCCATAAAAGAAAAGCCTTTTATCTCCGATGACACGATCAACTGTGTCAAGAAATTCTGTTTTTTTCATCCGTTTAACCTCTCTTCGTGAATCGCCATCATGGCTGCCCCGACGGACGGATCAAATTTGGGATCTGTAAAAATAGATCGAGGAAAGTAGATTTCAAAGACTCTTTTGAATCTTTTTAAGAAATATTCCGATTTAAATATCCCTCCGGTGTAAGAAAAGACGAATTTTCCTGAAAATTTGGAACGTTTATCGAGTACTCCTATCATTTTCATGACATTCTCAAGTCCCACTTTTAAAATATTCATGGCAAGTTCGTCCTCTTCTTGGGCCGCTTCAAGCACTATTTTAGATCCCGAAGATATTTTGGCTTTATCGAAATTTCCCGAATAGTAAAGGTAGATCAAATCTTCCACCTTTTCAACTTCGAAGAATTCAATCAACCGTTTTTCAAGTATCGATCCTATTTCAAGACCGTCTTTGTGATCGAGCAGGGCCTTTATCGCCTTCGTGACAAACCAATAACCGCCGCAGTATTCTTCGAAAGCGTAACCCCATCCTCCGGATCTGTTTATCTCACCCTCTTCATTCCTTGCTATCACTATCGAGCCTGTACCACCTATTACTAAAATGCCCACACCGCCCGTTGCACCCCAAAGGGCCGCAACGCCGTCATTTTGTATGAAAAACTTTTTTATGCCGAGTGCTTTGAAAACAGAGATTATCTTTTGTTTGTCTGCCTCTCTGTCTACTCCGCTTAAACCTGCCCCGACGACATCAAAGGAATAATTTTGTGAAACTTTTTCAATTCCTTCAGATATTACATCTTTTACCCTGTCAATTCCAACCAAATGATAATTTGAAGGTTCATCCAATAATAATCTGTTTAATACCTTTCCACTTTCATCGTAAAGGCAGAAATCCGTTTTCGATCCGCCGCCATCTATTCCTATCGCTTTCATCTTCCCTCCTTACGATCTTATGCGTATGTTGAATTTATATTTATCTCCGCGATAATACGATTGAACGTACTCGATGCATTGGCCCTCGTGCGTATATGTGAATCTGTTTCGCAACAATATGCAATTTCCGCTTTGTATTCCAAGCAATTTTGCGTTTTCAGAGTTCGCCTGTACGACTTCTATTGTTTCGTCTGCATACTCCAATTTAAGGCCGACTTCATCTTTGAAAAAAGCGTAAAGTGAGGATTTTGACATATCCATATCTAAAACATCCAACAATTTAACGTCGATGGAAACATTTATGTAAGCCATTTCTATCGCGTATGGAATGCCGTCAAGCAATCTCAATCTGTTAAGAAAGATAACCTTGGATCCTCTTGGAACTTTGAATTTATCGAAGGCCTGATCAGGAACGTTGATAAGTTTATTTGCAAGCACTATCGAAGACGGAGTATGGCCCAAAAGCATCGCATCCTGTGTGAAACCCTTCAATTGGGATAAATTTTCGATGTTTTTTATCTCTTTTATCTTAGATTTCTTTCCTCTTTGCTTTTCTATTATTCCGTCTTCCATGAGATTTTTTAAGGCCTGTCTTACGGTAAGTCTGCTCACACCGTATTGATCTGCCAATTCATCTTCGGATGGAAGGTACTCTCCGGAGATCAGATCTCCTTCAATTCTTTCTTTGAGATCCCTGTATATCTGGTGATATATCGGCATAGGGTTCTTTCTATCTATCTTCATAATTTCACCTTCAAGGTAAAGAGATCTTTCCAAGTAAAACAGGATACCCAGCACCTGTAACTTTTGGGTTGTTTGAAGGGTTACCACAGATCAATTCATTCGCAAGAATGGCAAAGGCTTCGGCTTCGCGCCACTGCCAGTCTTTTAATATCTCAACCGGTATTTTGCCGAAATACATTTTTATGTCGCCGACCAACGTTTTGTTCATAGCCCCACCTCCGGTAAGGATGATCCTGTCAAGACCTTTTGGAATCACGTGTATTTTATAAGATTCATAAATACTCCATGCACTGAATTTAACAACCGTTCTCAACAGATCGTAAGGATTAAGCGAATTTGCCGGAAGATAACCTTCGTTATAAATCTCTTTTCCGGTTGATTTCGGAGGCATTTTTAAAATGTAATCCATTTCTTTTGACTTAAGCGATTCAAACAACTCGGCATCAACTTTTCCATTTGCGGAAATAGATCCATCTTTATCGAAGGAGACGTCAAAGTATTTTCTTGTTATAAGATCGATCAGAGCATTTGCCGGTCCCGTGTCAAAGGCCATTATCTGATCTTCACGCGCCCTAACGGGGATGTAGGTGACATTTGAAATGCCTCCCAAGTTGTTAAGTGCTATGGACTCACTCTCGCTTGAATAAAGTATGTAATCGGCATGCGGCACAAGAGGCGCTCCTTCGCCTCCAGCCTCGATGTCCTTTATTCTGAAATCTGAGACTGTTATGACACCCGATCTCATCGCAATTATGTCACCGTCTCCGATCTGGTATGTGCAGGCATGCTTTGTCCGGCCTGGAGGATTGTGAAAAACTGTCTGGCCGTGGCTTGATATCAGATCGATTTTTTCGTCTCCCAAAAATTTTCTGGCGCAATCTCCGAAAAATTCTCCCAGTTCAAAATCCAAACTGCACACGTCTCTCATCAAAGCATCCGCTTTCATAGACTCTAAAATTTGTTTTCTCAGATCATCCGGATAATCGAAATGTGCTGTCCTTTCGATGACGCATTTCGTTGATTTTCCACATCCATTCACGGAGATCAAAACCAGATCAAGTCCATCGGCCGACGTTCCCGACATCATGCCGAGGATTTTCCTTTCAGGTTTTTTAAAAGTCTCCACAAGCAGATCTATCTCATTCACCTAAAAACCTCCTGTTTGCAACGATGTAATTATGAATTAAGGGCCTGAACCTTATTATCTTGTCCTGATTTTCTCTTCTTGAAATGTTCACCCTGTTTGTGAGCAAAATGACCGATATGTCTATTTGCGGATCTATCCATATGGATGTGCCTGTAAAGCCCGTATGGCCGAAGGCGCGGTCTGTCATCAGATCACCGCAAGAGCATGCCAAACCCTTCATGTCCCACCCCAAAGTTCTGCGATTCTGGCCATCGTTGAAGGCCTCACATGTGAAAGCGTCTATCGTTTCTTTGGAAAAAATATTTCGATCGCCGTGTTTGCCGTGATTAAGGTACATTTTTGCGTAATTGTAAAGATCCGCCGCATTTGAGAAAAGCCCGGCGTTACCGCTTACGCCACCCAAGTAATAGGCAAGTTCATCGTCAACATCGCCGCACAAAGTTTTTCCATCTCTTTCAGATGTCGGCGCTATCTTCCAGTTTTTTGGCGGTTTGAAAGCCGTATGTACCATTCCGAGCGGATTGAAGATCTCAGACTTTGTGAATTCATCGAATTTTCGAGCGGTTACTTTTTCGACTATCTCCATCAAGGTTATGAAATTAAGGCAGGAGTAAACGTGCTTTGCCCCGACCGGATTTATCGGCATCGTTGAATTTACGATCTTCATTAACTCCTTCCCTTGAGCGTATTTCCAGCCTTCGGAGTATGAAGGAAGTCCCGATGTGTGTGTGAGAAGATGAAAGATCCTTATTTCTTTTTTTTCGTCTGTTTTGAATTCATCCAAAAACAAACTTACCGGATCGTAAAGGCGCAGTTTTCCATCTTCGATCGATTTCATTACGGCAGGCGTTGTGGCCGTGACCTTTGTCATCGATGCAAGATCGTAGATCGTGTCATTTGAAACCGGCACTTTTGAATCTTTCGATAAAGTACCGTAGGATTTTTCAAAGATCATCTTTTCATGATCGCCTACAAGCAAAACTCCTCCCGGAAATGTGCCGTTTCGTATTGCCTCGTCGAAGATTTCGTCAAGTCTGTTCATAATGCCACCGGAGCCTTCCCTGTGAATTTTTCCTCGCTTAAAACCATCTCGGCAAAAGCCTTTTGGGAAATTTTGGAATAACTGTAAAGTGCAACTGAATTTCTGACACCATTCATAACGCAATCGTATGGATTTCTGAGAGAAAGAATCAAAGCATCGTTATTTTTTATGTTTATAACGGCATCTACCAATCTTTTCCATTCTTCTATCAAATGAGCGTTAAGCGTACCGATGATGACGATACCGTTGAAATTGTTGACTTTTTTTACCGTCTCTTCTATCTCGGCCTCGTTGGGCTTTGAAGAAACGTAAACACTTTCTATTTCTTTTCCCTTTTCTTTGAATAGTTTTTCTATTTCAGACATGCCTCCGGCATTTTCTTCAACGTTTGTAAGGGCAAGGTCCTTTGGAAAGATCAAAAACACTTTTGAATTTGGAATCTTTCCGATCAAATCATCCATGTTTCTCACAAGCGTTACGGATTTTTTTGCTATACCGTATGCGATATCCGAATTTTCTTTCGATCCTATCTCTGAATCCATTACGATCTTTCCATCTAAAAGACCGAGATTCTCTTTCATGGTCAGCACACGACGTGCGGCATCGTTTAGTCTTTCTATCGGAATATCACCGAACTTGATCATCTGGATCAGAGTTTCAAATGTCCTTAACTGTTTGTCAAAAGAATGGCAGACCATGAGCATGTCTGCACCGGCCATCAAAGATCTCCATGCAGCCTCTGAAGGTTCAAGATTTGCCGTTATTCCTCCCATTTCAAGATCGTCTGTAACGGTTACGCCATCGAAATTCATCTGGTTTTTGAGCAAATCCGTCATAACGCCGTTTGAAAGTGTTGCCGGTAAGTTTTCGCTTTCACAAAGTGCCGGATAATAAACGTGGGATGGCATTATCGAATCAATGCCGTCTCTTATGAGTTCCTTGAACGGGTAAAGTTCTATCCTTACAAGATCATCTAAATCTCTGTCCACAACGGGCATTTCGAAATGTGCATCCTTTGCGCTGTGTCCTTTCCCCGGAAAATGCTTCGCACAGGCCGCAACATGACCTTCGTGAAGTCCCCTCACGAATTCAGATGCATATCTTGCCACCGTTCTTGGATTGTCAGAATAACTCCTGACGCCTATACCCGGATTTTGAGGCAGATCATTCACATCAACGACCGGTGCGAGATCCCAGTTAAGTCCGACCGCGCGCATCTCTTTTGCCATAACAAGACCGGTTAAATATGCGTTGTTTGGATCATTCGTCGCTGCTGTGGCCATGTTGCCCGGAAAGATGGTAAAGGGGTCTGTCAGACGTGTGACTATGCCACCTTCCTGATCGACTGCTATTGTTAGCGGAATTTTCGAAATGCGTTGCAATTCGGAGGTTAATTTTTTAACCTGATGAGGATCTTCTATGTTTCTTTTGAAGAGAATGATATTTCCCAAATGGTAATCTCTTATGAGTTTTTGTATATTCCCAGAAGGATTTGTGCCGTCGAATCCGCATATCATTATCTGTCCTATTTTTTCCTCGTTACTCATGGATTTCAAAATATTTTCTACTCTTTCCGACATATCGCACCTCTTTTCAAAGATATGGGGGATAGCCCCCCATATCTATTTTAGATGAATATTCAAAAGAATGATCTCTCCACCCTGGCCGTTCGTCGCACCGCCCGCACAATATGGGCTTGAATCTGAAGGCCAATCGACGAATTTGGCAGCGCTGAAGTTTGAAAAGTTTGTCCTTGTCGTAAGAGGAATGAATGGAACTTCGTCGAGCACTATCCTTTCGATTGTGTACATGGCTTGTTTTTGAAGACTTAGATCGCTTGTCTGGGCATAAATTTCAAGTGCGTTTGTTATCAAAGGATTCGTGTACCTTGAGTAATCCGAAAGAGCCGATTCACCGATCTTCGAGGCCGAAAAGGCAGGATTTAGTCTTTGATAATAGACGTAATACGGTGTTGGGCCTGACACTCCCCAGCATATCGCCATGTCGTATGTGCCACTCATCAAAGATGAAATGTAGGCAGACCACGGAGCCTGATCTATAATCGTGCTTATGCCGAGTTGCGAAAGATTTTCGGAGATTATCTGTGCCTGTGTTATGAAATCGGTCCATCCGGCACCAACAAGAATTTTAAATGTAGGCAATACTTTTCCATTTGGATCTGTAAGTTGACCTGCGGAATTCTTTTTAAAGCCTATTGAAGCAAGCAATTCCTGAGCCTTTTGAGGATTATAAGTGTTCAATTCAGATGCGAGAGAGGTCAAAGTTGGATCTAACCATTCATCGAGTTGGGCGGGAACAATACCGGTTGGGTTGGCAACGCCGCCTATTCCAAAATATGCCTTCTGCTCAAGATCGTTTTTGTCTATCGCAATGGAAACCGCTTTTCTGAAGGTTGAATTGTCAAATGGAGATTTTTGAGCGTTAAGGTAAAGCGCGTTGAAATTGTTAACCGGCCAGTAGATTTTGTTTGTCTGCGGATCTTTGTTCACCCATATGTTCATTATGTCAGGAAAATAGGAAGATCCCCAGTCCGCTTCGTGCTTTAACATCATAAGAAGCGTTGTGTTATTTGAATTGACATTTTGTATTTCGACTTCATCAACGTAAGGTCTGCCGTTCATCCAGTAATTTGGATTTTTGACTATGATTGTCGTTTGATTGTCGGGAGAATAACTTTTAAACAAAAATGGCCCTGTCCCGACTGGATTGTTGGTGTTTGTAAAGGTTGTCGGATCTTTTATATCTGCCCATATATGTTCGGGGACTATGTATTGCCCCGATATATTCACGAATAAAGGTGTATTCTGTTTGGAAAAATCAAATACGACCGTATCACCGGATGCCTCGACACTTTGAAGACCAGAATTCTTCCAAAGGCCGCTTGTGTCAAAGGCCGGATATTTTTTTATCAAGTTAAAGGTAAAAGCCACGTCATTTGCGGTGAATGGGGTTCCATCTGACCATTTGACATTGTTTCTTATCTCGACGATGAGTTTCAAATTGTTATTTTCCCATTTGTAATTGACACCCAAAAGTGGCGTTATCTCGCCACTTATCGTGTTGATGTAGAACAGAGACTCGTAAATCTCGGGAACAACCGGCAACTGGGCCTGAGGAGACAATGGATTGATGCTAAATGGAGTTTGCAATCCGGAATTCACAACTACAACCGTCCCCCCGTACTTGTAAGAGTTATTTGTCGGCATGATCCCGCCTGTGGTTTGATCTAACATCCAGCCAGATGCGAAGATCGAAAATGCCAGTAACGTGGCTAAAGCAAGGAACACAGATACTTTCTTCATTTTTTACCCTCCTTAATTCAATTTTTGAAAAGAAATGACATTTAACTTTGTTTCAAAATCATCGTAGTAGATATTTGCTTTTTCTGTTTCAATCTCCCCTTCTTGGTTATCGTAAGGATCGGATCTCACGAATTTTTTTGGCGGATCGAAATCAACCATGAAATTCTCATTTGCGATCATCCTGAAAGCGTCTAAATTTCCAAAGTAAAAACCTCTCAATTTACCCTCTCTCGATCCTCCGAATGACGGATCTACCGGAATCCATCCGTAAGGTTTGACGTAAAAATATGCCCAGTCATGGGGACTTGCGTCTATCGGGTTTGTAAACCATCCAGATTCCCATCTTGCGGGTATGCCACAACTTCTGCACATTGTTATAAAGGTCAACGCCTGAACGCCACAATCACCCTTTAGATTCGATAACGCGAAATCTACAAGAGAAGTATCGTATGTCGAGTACGCGTGCATGTAAGAGTATTTTATGTTTTCGGTTATCCATTCGTAAATTTTCTTTGCTTTGAAATATGGATTTTCTTCTTTACCGATAATTTCGGAAGTTATATTTTTAACGTAAGGGCTAAAAACGATATGTGGCGGTACCTCTTTGAGATATTTTGAAATGCGCGAGTTTAACACTTTTGATGGATCTACAAATGAAATTTGCTCTGTTATGTTGTATTCGAATCTAACTGTAAAGCGCTTGCCGGCTTTTGGTTTGTCTTCCATGTACAAAGTTGTGTTTTCGGAATTTGAAGACAATCTGCATTCGTGATCGCATTCGATGATCTTTACACTTTCAATTGGATATCCGGCCTTCGGAAATGGTAGCCAGCACCTTAAAATCTCTGCATCGAAATCTCTTTTTAAAGTCAGAGATATCTCTGCACTTACCCTATAACTTCTGGGTACATCTCCATCTAAAATTTCGAGAATTCTTTTGTTGACAATCTCCCTTACATTGCCCCTTACATTTTCATATCTTTTCGCGTACGATTCATCTTTAAAGGTAAGATTTTGGAGGAATCTCTTTTCGAAGAACCTTTTTTTGTCGATTAAAATGTAATCTAACATGCCATTTTGAAGAAGAAGATCGAATTCGTCCCAAGATCCATCCTTTATGGATTTTTCAAAGACAGACCTTGCTGCTTTCTCATCGTAAGGATAATTTTTGATAACCCGCTTTATCCTTTCGAGTTCATATTCAAGCCTCTTTCTCAAAAGTAAAGGTAATTTTTTAGAAAGCCTTTCTTCTATAATTTTTTTGGCAATCTCAAAATTTCCTGCACTTTCTTCGCGCCTTATCTCTTCAGGCAAAAGCACACTCAAAAATTCCATACATCACCTTCCGTAAATGAAATACTTCGAAGCGATATCTTTAAATGTTTCAACCTCATCGATCCACAGGTTTGATAATTCCGCACCACTTCGTCCTTCATCAATGCCCTTTCTGTACCTTTCATCGCCGATCAAAAGATCGAAATGATATTTTCCATCAAATTCCCATTCAAAATCTTCTTTGTACAGATTTTTAAGAAGACGGATGAAGTCAAATGTCATCTCGATAGGCCTTATTTTATTTCTGTCTGTCACAAAAAACTCGAGCCCGTTGCATCTTTTATCTTTGTATTTTGAAATCAAAGGCACAAAAACCCTTTTTCTAAACTCAACGCCTGGATGCGGAATTTTTTTCATCTCATCGTATAGTCTATCATCTATCCATGGGGCACCTATGTATTTAAAAGGATGAACCGTACCCCTTCCAACCGAGACATTTACACCCTCGAGAAGGCAAAACCCTTCGTACAAGATCGTATGTTCCAAAGCGGGCAGATTTGGAGATGGCGTATTCCAAAAAAGACCCCTCTGATCGTAATAAATATCCCGATTCCAGCCATTCATCTTCACGATCTCAAGGTCCGCATTCATTTTAAAAACGTCATTGTAATACCTTGCCAATTCACCGGCCGTAAGGCCATATCTCAAAGGCAGCCCATACCCTCCGACGAATGATTCTAAATCTTTTTTTATGGCAGGTCCTTCGATCTTGCCAGAAAGCGGATTAGGTCTATCGAGCACGATAAACTTTATTCCATGCTTCCCACACGCTTCCATTGTGTAGGCAAGTGTGTATATATAGGTATAAAACCTAAGGCCAACATCCTGAATATCGTATATCATGACATCTATTCCGTCCAACATCTCGCCCGTCGGCTTTAGGTTATTGCCGTAGAGAGAATAAATTGGGATTTTATATCTTGGATCCACTTCATTCTCAACCTTTACTCCATCGGCAGCAGCACCCCAAATACCATGTTCTGGGCCAAAGAGTTTGACTACCTTTATCCCGTTTTCGATCATGACATCGAGATCCATTCTCATATCACCCGAAATGCCGGTAGAATTGGTAAGAAGAGCGACACGGGCA
>NZ_JBMFWB010000020.1:0-35900 GCF_049965695.1 Athalassotoga sp.
CATCCGTGAATGGCAGACTTGTTCCGATGGGATATCAACTTAAAGACGGGGACAGAGTTCAAATCATAGTTGACAAAAACAACGAAGGTCCCAATCCAAATTGGCTTAAATCTGCGCATAGCGTGCACACAAGGGCAAAGATAAAAAAATTTCTCAGAGACAAATTCGCAAATGAATACATGGAAAAGGGAAAGGAAATGTTAAGGGACCTTTCCAAAAAATATCATATTTCCGTGGAGGAGATTCTCGACCGGCAGGAAGTCAAAAATTATCTTAAAGACAGAAATATAGAAAAGGAAGAAGAACTTGAATTGAGGCTTGGTTCTGGCGCCGTTAAAATATATCAAATAGAAAAATTCCTTGGTCAGATCGTTAAGCCGGAATTTCAACATGAATTTTCGGAGCCGGAAGGTACCGAAATAGTCGTCGATGATTTAAAAGGAATAGAAGTAAGATTTGCAAAGTGTTGCAATCCGGTACCGGGCGATCATATAGTCGGATTTGTCACCAAAAACGGGGTCAGCATTCACACGACGGATTGTTCAAATTTAAGAAATGTCGACAAAAACAAACTCGTGAGGGTTTCATGGGGTAATTCCAACGAACTCTTCGGGGCCAACATAGGACTCGAAGGGGATGACAGAGATGGATTGCTCAGTGATATAATGAATAGAATACACGAAAAACATGTTCAAATAGCCAGCGTCGTCTCGTGGGTGGACGATTTAAGAATTGCGCACATATCGGTAAGGGTTAACGTTACCAACCTCGATCAGTTGAACGATCTTATAGGCCATCTTAAAAAAGAGAAAGGCATAAAAAAGGTTTACAGAGAGAGAGGAAACAATTTTGAAAGCGGTAGTCCAAAGAGTTAAAGAAGCCGAAGTCAAAGTTGACGGGAAAGTTGCCGGAAAGATAAAAGCGGGTATTTTGCTTTTGATAGGAATAGGCAAGAATGATACGGCGGAAGATCTTAAATGGATGGAAGATAAAATACCCAATCTGAGAATTTTTGAAGACGAAAATCAGAAAATGAACAGATCACTTCTTGATATAAATGGCGATTTACTTGTCATATCGCAATTCACACTTTTCGGAGACGCAAGTCATGGAAGACGTCCTTCTTTCTCGGATGCCGCACCTGCGGAGACGGCAAGGCAGATGTATGAAAAATTCTGCGATGATATTTCAAAATCATATCCGTCAATAAAAGTTGAACGCGGAATTTTCCAAACTTACATGCAAGTTAACCTTCTCAACGACGGACCTGTTACCATAATTGTGGATTCGAAGGAAAGGAGATAATCGGAATGATGAGGATTCTGATATTTTTGGCGATTGTCATGGGTCTTAACTTTATTTTATCTCCGTTCACCTTTCATACAGTTCAATCCATACAAGTTGGCAGAAGTCTTTCTGCAAGAAGACTTTCTGCAATTTGTTTTGATCCTTCAACTGAAATGGCATATGTCGCGAATTCTTCAAACAACACTTTAAGTGTTGTAAATGAAGAAACGAATCAAATCGTGAAGGTTATGACCGTTGGAAAATATCCTATGAGTGTGGGCGTCAATTCGAAAACGGGCATTATTTACGTCGCCGTCAATTACAATTTGGGTAACAGCAGCATAGACGTGCTGGACAAATCAGGCCAAACAATCTCAGTTATAAATGTGGGAATGGGACCGAATGCTATTGGTGTTAATTCTGTCACAAACATGATATACGTTACCAATCAAAGCAGCGATGATGTAAATGTAATAGACGGAAGTACAAATCAGATCATATCGACGATACCAGTTGGCAACGGGCCTGATGCCATAGCGGTGGACTCCGATACAGACAAAGTATACATTGTTAACTGGTATGACAGTACTTTGAACATCATAGACGGAAAAACAAATAAAGTTGTAAAAACTTTGAATGTAGGAAATCAACCTTCAGGTATAGCGATAAATTCAAAGACAGATATGGTGTATGTGGCAAATTTCGGAAGCGCTTCTATCAATGTTATAAGTGGGAAAACAAATCAAATTGTGGCAACGATACAACTTAACGGAACTCCATGGGGTATTGCGGTAGACTCATCGTCCAACATGATTTACGCTACCTCTCCAAGCAATAATGCTTTAAACGTTATAAATGGTTACATAAATCAGGTTGTATCGGTGATCCCTGCCGGATCAGGTCCCTGGTGTGTTAGCGTTAATCCTAAAACGCACATGGTCTATGTTGCGGACAACAACAGCGGTGATGTTAAAGTCATAAATGGAAACGTACTGCCAATTATGGTTGCGACCGGAATAGAATGAAAATTATGAAAGAGGTGGAATATGCGTAAAACAATTTTCATCATCTTCTGTATTTCCATCTTTTCAGTTGTTTCTTTTGGCGTATGGATTGGTGGCGGAGTTTCAAAAGAGTTTGGAAGTGTTGACGAATCTTTTTTTGAAGGGAGAGCAACATTTTATTCTGCAACGTATTACTACTCTGTCGATCTTGTTGCACAATTGTCTCAGTCAGATCCTAATCCTCTCGATTGGATAAGTGTTTACACATACCTAAATTTTGTAATGCCTGTTGATATACTTGATTTGTACGTTGGTTTCAGTCCAACTGTTATTTTTAACAATGGCCAATTGTCTGCAAGTGATTTTCAAAGTTATGGGTATGTGCATTTTGGCGCGGACGTATTGCTTTTGTTTCCTTGGCCGGTAAGGGTTTACGGTGAGATAGGCGATCAATTTTACTACGCGCCGCCACATCTTGGCCCTGATATGTCCAGTGCGATAGGCGCTGAGATAAGATTTTGATACACCAAAAAATTTAAATTTCGAATCACGTCTGTCATTTCGGTCGAAAAACCGGAATCGCCTTTTGCCTTTGGCTGCTTACTCGTTACCGATCACGCGTCACCATTTTTTCCACGCGCTACCAGCCACCCGCTACGTGCTGTTTTGCCGATCACGCGTTACCCGTTACTGATCACTATTTTTAAACATAATTTTGGTATAATATACGTAAATCTTGATTTTGAATCGTTGGGGGTCAGAAATGAAGGTTGGATCAAAGATAGCACTTCTTACGATTATCATGGTTATCGCTCTGGGCGTTATGGCGATTTTTGTCTACGTTGAGAGTTTTGAATTGCAAAATTCACTTTCAAAAATAAACAATTCGATCGACGAAGTGCAAAATGCGTATGATTCAACGATTCAAATCATGAATTTGAAATCTGCCATTTCAAATGCCTTTTCAACACTTGAATTTGGTCTCTCCAACGATTCAACTTCAATCCTTAAAAATCAAAATAATCTTTTTGATAAATCGATTTCCGGCGCACTTTTGATAGCCGGCCAGATTTCTGCTTCAAACGACGCATCGGGGATTACCTACGACCTTAAGAAATTAAAAGATGCCGGCGACCTTGCTTTCTTACAAAGTGCCACTCTTGTCGATTATCAAAATAGATATAAAGTTTTTCAATCGAATCTTTCAGATGCTCAAAGCGAATATTCACAAATTGAAAGTCAGATATCAGCACTCATGGTTTTGAACAAAACCCTCGTTGCAACAATAGAGACAAATTTTACAACCATAGTTGCAAGCGCAAATGACCTTTACTCATTGCCTGCGACTAAATCTCAAATAGTCTCGGCAAAATTGAATTCGCAAATATCTAATTTGCCTTTAAACCAACTTAACATCGCCGATACGCAAAGTCTTCTTGATAATCTTGCCATATTGATTGGAACCGATCAAGGGCAAAATATGGTCTCATCGATGGAACTCGCACTCAAAAATATATACCTCGCACCATCTCAGGATGTTGCCGATACACAACTTTTGCTTATGAAAACTTACATTCAATCTTTCAAAACCGAAATGAACATGGGAGCGTTAAATCCGGCCGGTGTCTTTTATGCCAACCTTTTATTGGATAGATATTATTCGCTTGCATCTCAACTGGCTGACCTTGTTATGAAAGATAGAGGTATTTTATCTGAAGTCCAATCTGTTTCTGCAACTGCCGATATTTACAGTCAAAAAATATCAAATCAAAGAGACCTTGTGATAAATTCATTGACGGGAGATGTGCAAAGATATTTTAATTCGCTGAATGTCAGGTTATCTTCACTTTTTGACAAAGCGAATTCAAACACACAAACGGCGCTGAATAAATTGCAGATCTCGTCTGGTCCTGTTTCGAACGCTTTCAACTATTTGGCGACGATCACGCTCATAATAACAGTTGTTGCCGGTGTTTTCGTGATCGTGTTTGGGATCTTTTTGATCTTCGATTTCAAAAAAAATCTCAAAGACCTTGAAAATGTCGTCAACAAAATAAAGACAGGAGATTTGAATGTTAAGATCGAAGAAACGAGCAGAAAGGATGAATTTGGGAGCCTTCAAAAATCATTTCACGAAATGATAGATTATTTAAAAGAAATGCTTGTTAATATCAAAAAATCGACGTCAGAGGTAAAAGACGATCTTCAAAAAGTTAGTTCTGTGGAAGATAAAAATGTCGTGGGAATAAAATCGACGATAACAGAAATGGATAAATCAAAAAATCTGGCGATCGCTTTGTCAAAAGCATTGAAAGAAATAACCGAAAGGTTTTCAAAAGTCGGTGAATCGGAAAGATCCGCTATTGATAAAATTGACGATTTGCATAGATCTCCGGATGATTTGGAAAAATTGTCGAAAATGCAAAAAGAGATCGAAAATCTTGTTTTGAAATTATCCGTCGTAAAAGACGAAACCGTTAAAAAATCCAAATATTTGGAGGAATTAAAAGCATCTTACGCTTCCATTTTCAATCTTGCGGAAAGATTCGAATCAATGGCCAGAGAGGCAAAGATATTGTCTCTTAACGTCGCAATCAAATCGGCAAAATCGGGATCTAACGAATATGCCTTTTTGGAATCCGAGATGAAGGAATTTGCGGATGAATTTTCAAGAATATCTGAAGAAATAAAAGTTGAGACGCGGCAATTTCAGGAAAAGATCGAAAAAGCCTTAGAGACAGAATCAGATGTTGCATCGATAGACCGTTTATTCGACTCGGGCCAGAAAATAATCGATATGGTAAAGAATTTCAGTCTTACCTTCGAACAGAGAACAAAAGATGTCGAAGAGATATTAGAGATTGTTAAATCGAACGATTCGCTAAGATCTCAGATCAATCAAGATTTCGAAGAAAAAATAAAACTTCTTGAAGTGGCAATCTCGTTGCTTGATTCGATCTCAAGAAGTTTGGATGAAAGCAAAAACGTTATGACGGATATCTCAGACTTGACGAAAAAAATAGAATCGGCATCGGAAACTTTGGATGAAAATCTCAAAAAATTCAAGACAGAGTGATTTTTCTGACGCCGCTTGACAGTTTAACGTGATAATATTTCATTTCAATACCAAATTGTTTTTTGTAATCGGCGCTTATTTCTTTCAGATGTGTGCTGACATCGGACTTAGAGATGACTATTATGCTTCCTCCAAATCCACCGCCTATCATGCGCGCACCGTAAACATTTTCTAAAGCGTTTATCCTGTCGACGAGAAAGTCTATTTCATCCGTTGAAACCTCAAACAAATTTTTCAGGCTTTCGTGGGATTTTTTGACAAGATCGCCGACTTTCTCCCAGTTTTTATCTTCTATGGCCGATATCGTATCAAGTACCCTTTGATTTTCTTCAACGACATGCTTTGCCCTTTTGTAAACATTCTCTCCAAGTATTTTCCTTTTCGATTCCACAAGATCAACTGTCATTTCTCTGAATTGCATACCGATTATCTCGCTGGCGCGGGCACATTCGTTTCTGCGTGTGTTGTATCCGCCGCTTGCGAGTTCATGTTTAACGGCCGAGTCTACAATCGTAATCCTCGGAAATCCCATTGCAGAAACGTATTCATAATGACCATCTAAGGCATCTATCAAAATGAAGGTATCCTTTTTCGCAAGGGAAACCGCGTATTGATCCATTATTCCGCAGTTGACGCCTACAAATTCATTCTCTGCTTCGTGCGCTATCTGGGCTACTCTTTCTCTGTCAAGATCGAGTTTTTCAATTTTGGAGATCGCGTAGATTATTCCAACCATCAAAGAGGCGGAACTCGAAAGGCCTGCCCCTATGGGTAACGTGCTTGATATGTCGATTTTAAAAGGTCTTATGGGTTTTTTGACGTACTTTGTCAGATGAAAGATTGCGCCTTTAACGTAATTGGCCCATGTATCTTTTTCTTTTCGGGCATCGATCGAAAATTTGATACTTTTACCCAGATCACTTGTATGAGATTCAAAATGATCCGATTCTTCAAAGGTAAGGTACGTGTATTTGTCTATCGCGGCCGGAAGTACGTATCCTCCGTTGTAATCCGTGTGTTCACCTATTAAATTTATGCGCCCCGGTGATCTGAAAACGTATGTCAAGATCATCATCTCCATTCATATCGTGTAAGATGCTTTTTTTAAACTCTTAGCGGCATCGGAAGGCGTTAAAGGATTTATGAAAGCCCATGTTCCTGTTTCAACGCTTGCCATCCATTTGACGTTAACTTTGTCTCTTTTTGGCGGATTGAATTCTATGTGAAAATGAAAGTTCTTCATTGCCGGATTGACAGGTGATTGAAAGATTTCCATCATGTAAGGAAATTCACTGTCAAAAAGTGAATCGTATTTTGAAGTTACGACCTTTAAAGTTACCGCCAGATCGAATTTCTCAGAAGGCGTCATTTCGGTGAAAAAAGAGATATGCCTTCTCGGATAAACATGCACTTCGTAAGGAAATCTCGCAAAGTACGGGACAAGCGCGATAAAATGTTCACCGTCGTAGACGATGTTTTCGGTGCCTTCTTCTGCTTTTATCACATCGCATATCGCACATCCCTTGTATTTGCCTATCGCATCGATCATCGATTGGATCCTTTTCGGTATAAAAGGAAAGGCATAAAGTTGTCCGTGAGGATGAATTTGAGAGGCTCCCACTTCTTTTCCTCTGTTTTCAAACGGAAAGATGTACTTTATCTTCTCATATTTCATGAGATCACGCGTTCTGTCTTCCCATACGTAGACGAGTTTTTCTATTTGACCGATGGGCATTCTCGACAGAGAAGAGTTGTGATCTGACGTGAACATTATGACCTCGCATTTTCCATACGATGGGGCATTTTCAAAGACAGCATCAGGTCTGGATATTTCCGGCGGATCAAGTCTAAGGGCAGGATATCTGTTGTCAAAGGCTGTCAGATCGTAATCGTGCTTCATTTCCAAAATGCCCGGGCACAAAGGACAGGCTTCTTTTTGTGGAAGTACAGGCCTCTTTTGCGTTTCAGATGAAATTATTATCCATTCATCGGTTATAGGATTGTGTCGAAGTTCCATCATATTCTTCACCCCAGTAATAATGTATGTCTCTTCCATCATCTTCTTTTTCGTCATCACGCCTGAGATTTCTTTTCCCGCGGTGCATGATAATTGCGACGGCATGAGGATCGATTTTGATCTCGTTTTTCGCATGTTTCATCGAAGGATAAAGTACGAAAAATTCATCCGTCTTTTTATCAAAAAACGGTCTGTACTTTTCAATTTCAACTTTCCATTCGAAATCGGAAAGGTTTACAAAGGAGACGATATCACCGTTTATCGATTTTTTTGTCACAACGGCATATCTTTCTTTGTCCAAAAGCATGACCTTCGATGTGCCGTTTCTGAAATTAAAGGATCCTCCCAGCAGGTGGAGATCGTCATCCGATAATTTCCCGAGAAAATCGCTTTCTAAAAATTGGCCGTTGAGCAACGCCGGCATGTAGATGTTTATCATTCTTTCGGAATTCGTAAGATTTGTGTCCGAAGACCTCGCCATAACGCAATCCGGATCGTTTACCCACCATGCATTCATGAAGTTTCTCGTGAGTGCGTTTCTTATGGAGAACTTTGCGCTCGACATTCCCATGTCCAATTCGCCTCTCCATTCCGGTGCGGTATCGCAACCTACGCGCATTGAATCGACATATCCTATTGAGGGAAGTAAAGGTGCCCCGCAACCCAAAACATGCGTATTTCCAACGGTGTCTGCTATCTTTTTCATGCCCATTTTGTATGCCTCGACGGGCGTTACGTCGAGAAATCTCTTGCCTGAAATCATGCCGGCAAAAAGAAAATCTATTTTGAAAAAGTCATACCCATAACCTTTCAATGCCGAAAAGATTTCACCCAGCCAAAAAAGTGCGTCAGGATTTGAGGTATCAAGGGCGTATATTTTTTTATTCCAGTTTTCGTACGCAACGATCGGAATGCCGTTTTCGTCTTTGACCAGAAAATCTTTGTGATATTTAAAGATCGAGGAAGTTTCGGAAATGCTGAATGGCGCTGTCCATATGCCTGCCATCATGTTAGACTTCTTGATTTTTTTTGAAAGGAATTCAAGGCCTTCCGGGAATTTTTCGTTTGTCTCAAGCCAGTCTCCTATATCTTTTTCGTAACCGTCGTCTATCTGGAATACTTCATATTTCATGCCAATTTCTGAAGCCCTGTTCAACTCGTCGATGATCGAATCCTGAGATATGTTCAGGTAATAACTGTACCATGATTCCCAACCGAATAAAGGTCTGAATTTTTTTATCGTGTTTGAACTCGCAACTTTTTTTGCGTAAAGTTCAAGCGTTTCTTCAAGTTTTGAAAAATCTTTCACCCACAAGGTTTCGATTTTTATTTTTTCATGGGGTTTTAAATGTTTTCCGATGTAAATCTTCACATCCACCATTCCATCGTGCCATTTGAAGTACGGATGGGTTACCTTCGAAGAAAGGAAGCCGGCAAATGTTTTATCATCGGCTATGAAATAGTCTGAAATTACGCCGTCTTTGAATTCCCACGGAACTGGAGAGGCAACAAAATTTGCACTCAACCCATGCATGCTTTTGATTATTTCTGATGGCTTTACAAAGGTGCACGGCCCCCATGATTGGTAATTGTTCATCAAAATCTTTTCGGACGCATCAAAATCACCGATTTTCAAATCTCCGATGAATTTTTGATCTTCAGTTGTGTTTTCGATCTCGATTTCTATTTCATCCCCGTCTTTTTGTGTAATTGAAAGGCTAACTTCTAAATAACCGATTTTTTCTTTTCGAACCCCGTAATCCAAAGGTTTGCCGAATAAATTCAAATTTCTCCACCTCTTCCGTAAATTGGTTTGAATTTGAATGCATATGTGTAAGTTCTGTTTGCGTAAAGCGTGAAATCAGGATGCGTTTTCGCGCCCCAACTGTTGTCTCCGCCTACACCCATCTGGGCATAATTTATGTGAAGAAAGATCTCCTTTCTTGCGGGCAATTCATAAGGATGTTTTGCACTTTCGAGATCTTCGACGGAATGGTGCAAAGCACTGAATTCAAAAACAGGATCGCCTGCGAAGATCAAACCGAGTTGTTCGTCATCGGTTAACGTAAGCCATCTTACATCCGTTTTATTTCCCATCTCGGATGGCTTTATGTAATTTACGAACTGATCTTTCACTTTGGATTTGTAAAGGTCTATTCTTGCAGACTTTTTTCTGTCCCAGTAATTTTCATGAGGACCACGACCATACCATGCAAGGTTATCGAATGTTTTTGGAAGAACCATTTCCATCCCTACAACGGGTATTTCCGGTAAATCGTCTGCCGGAATCAACTCAAAAAAGACTGATATGCCGCAATGACCGTCTATGCTGTAACTTATCTTGCAAAGCGAAGGATTTAAAGTCTGTATTATGAATTCAGTGTTCACCTTGATTTGGTCTCCGACTTTTTCACACTCAAAATTGTTTATCTTTCGTTTCATCGTGCCATCACGCCACGTTGAAAGCCTTTCTTCCATTCTGTTGCCATGATCGTTGTCCGTCGGCGATCTCCAAAAATTAGGCTTTAACCCTGAAACCACAAGTTCACGATCTTTGAATTTCAAAGAATTCATTGTGCCGGATGTTTTATCGAAGGCAATTTCAAAATATTTGGATCTTACAACGAGACGATCTTCTAAATCAAAAGAATCTAACTCCGCCGGTGCATGTTTTTGAACGTGAAGTACAGGTACGACAAAGGGGATCTTAAATTGATCGTGACTGACCTCATATCCGGCAGGTGCCCATTTGCTTTTTTCTTTTAGGCTGAAAATAATCTCGAGAAAATATTCGCAACCGGCATGAATCTGTACTTTACCGTAAGGAATTTTGACTTTCTTGCTGTTAAGTGGTTTGACGTCGATATCGAGATTTCCGGAATTGACGATTTCATGGTTTTCTTTGATTACCCATTCGCATTTGAAAGCATTCACGTTTGTGAAAAGATATTCGTTGAAGATTTCAACCTCTCCGTTCAAAAGGTCAACGGGTTTGACAACGATATTTCTGTAAAGATAACGTACTTCTTCGGCCTGAGGTTTTGGAGTTCTATCTGCGAAGATTACCCCGTTTGCGCAGAAGTCTCCGTCGTTTGGGTTGTCTCCCCAGTCTCCGCCGTAAGCAAGATATTCACCTTTCCCGGAAGGAATGGGCTCATATATCGCCTGATCCACCCAGTCCCAGATGAATCCTCCCTGCAATTTCGGATATTTTCTGAATAAATCCCAGTATTTGTAAAGATTTCCGTTGCTGTTCCCCATGGCATGGGCATACTCGCAAAGCACGTAAGGTTTAGGATTACTTGATTTTGCGTATTCTTCAACTCTTTCAACAGGCGAATACATCTCGCTTGTCATGTCCGCGACGGAACTGTCTCCTTCGTAATGGACGAGCCTTGTACTGTCTCTCATGTGCGCCCAGTCTGACATAAGCCTGAAATTCGTGCCGTGACCTGCTTCGTTTCCCAAAGACCATATCAAAACTGCAGGATGATTTTTATCTCTTTCGACCATGCTTTGAATTCTGTCGAGACATGCATTTGTCCATTGAGGATCGCTATTCGGCACCTTGTCTCTTACTCCATGCGTTTCGAGATTCGTTTCATCTATAAGATAAAGGCCATATTCATCACATAAATCAAGCCATAAAGGATCGTTGGGATAATGAGAAGTCCTGACGGCATTTATGTTGAATTGCTTCATTAAAGTTATATCCTTTATCATGGCCTCAATAGGCACATGCTTTCCCGTTCTTGGATCGAATTCATGCCTGTCGACGCCTTTGAATTTTATAACTTTACCGTTTATCGTCATGAGATTGTCTTTCAATTCGAATTTTCGAAAGCCGATTTTGCACCCTTCGGACTCAATTACTTTTCCTTCCGAATCTTTTAAAGTAAGAATCAGAAAATAAAGGTTCGGATATTCGGCAGACCACTTTTTGGGATTCATGACTTTTTGATCAAGCACGGCCGTAACTTCATCCGTAGACGCAAATCTTTTCTTTACGCTCAACGGGCTATTAAAAACGGATTTGCCGTTCTCATCATGAAGTGCCGCCTCTATTGAAAAAGTGCTTTTAACATCTTCGGAATACCTTTGAACATTAACCTTAATTTTCAAATTGGCATTCTCATAACTGCCGTCCAAATCCGTTACAACTTCAAAGTCACGCATGTGGATTTTCGGCGTTGAATAAACAAAGACATCTCTTACGATGCCGCTTAACCTGATCATATCCTGATCTTCAAGCCAACTGCCCGTGCACCATCTATAAACCTCAACTGCAAGATCATTTTCTCCTGTTTTGATGTATTTCGTTATGTCAAATTCGGACGGTGTAAAACTGTCTTCGCTGTATCCGACCAATTTCCCGTTTATCCAGATGTAAAATGCCGATTCGACGCCTTGAAACGAAATAAAAATTTCTCTGTTTTTCCATTCTTTGGGAATAGAAAAAGTTGTTCTGTAAGATCCTACCGGATTGTAAATTGTCGGTGCATGTGGTGGCTCTGGATTTTCGTATCCGGTCCACGGATAGGTTATATTCGTGTAAATGGGATAATCATAACCTTGCATCTGCCATTCGCCGGGTACATTTATCTCATTCCATTTACTCACGTCGTAAGACGTTTTGTAAAAATCGGCAGGCCTTTCTGCAGGATTTTTGGAAAGATGAAATTTCCACTTTCCATTCAATAATTTCAGATATTTAGAATTAACCCGAATTCCACGCTTCTCGACCGGATTTTGCAAATCTTCAAACGCACTTTTCGGATCCGGATAGGGCACCAAAGTCGCATGCGCATCTTCCCTGTTGATACGAAATGATTCTGGATCGTCTTTCCATTCGTTATGATTTTTCATCGTATTCCTCCAATTAAATTGAAAAATTAACCTTTAACGGCACCCGAACTCAATCCGGATTGCCAGTACCTTCTTAAAAGTATAAACGCAAGGATCAAAGGCACTATGGAGATCAAAATACCCATCGTTATGGCACCGTATGGTGGGGCTCCTCTGCCGACACTCGTTGTGGTTATGGATGTCCATACCTGCAAACCCAAAGTTAATGGATAAAGATTCGATTTACTTATAACCACAAGGGGTAAAAAGAAATTATTCCATGTATTGACAAAACTGAAAAGTGCAACGGTTGCAAGGCCACCTCTGACAAGAGGCAAACCTATCCTGAAAAATATCGCAAAGTCCGATGCTCCATCAACATGAGCGGCATCGATGAGTTCGTTCGGAAATTCTTTCATCCAAAAAATTCTCATCAGGTAAACGGTGAATGGATTTACCAACGATGGCAGAATGACAGCCCAGTATGTGTTTATAAGATTCAACCCATGCATGAGAAGGTAAATGGGTAAGACAAGTGCCGTCGTCGGAACCATTATCGTACCGAGGATGATGTAAAAAAGTATATTTTTTCCTTTAAAATCATATTTTGAAAAAGCAAAGCCTGCCATCGCGGATATCAAAGTTGTTCCTGCACTTACACTTCCGGCGTATATTATCGAATTCAAAAACCATCTCCAAAGGATTGCATTATCATAAGAAGAAACTGTTCCAAGGTTGTTTAAGAAATTAAAAGGAGAGGTAAACCACAAAGGATTTGTGCTGAAAAGTTGTGAGTCGCTTTTGGTTGAAGCGATGATTATCCAGAAAAAGGGTAAGAGAAAATAGACACTTGCAACAAACATCAAGGTTACTATTATCACAGTTGACGGTGAATAAAAAGATTTTTTCGTGTCCATTTTTTACTCCTCCTTGAACCCGGCAAAACGCATGAAGATCATAGAAATCGCGAAGGTAACAAGTGCAAGTACGATTGCCATTGCCGCTGCAAAATTGAAGTTTCCGTAACTGAATGCCGTTGTATATATGTAAAGGTTAGGCGTGAAATGTGTCGAGACGTAAGTCATGCTTTGAAGTACGTATGGCTCGTTGAAAATTTGAAATGTTCCTATGACTGTAAAGATAACGGTTAAGATCAACGACGGAACTATCAAAGGCAATTTTATGTATCTTATTATATCAAAATTTCTTGCCCCGTCTATTTTTGCAGATTCGTAAAGTTCTCTGGGTATAGATTGCAATCCTGAATAAAGAATTATCATGTTGTATCCAATCCATTCCCACGTTACGATGTTCATTATGGACCAGAACAACGATCCGCTCGATAGAAAATTCGGATGCAACCCGACAAGGCCGAATATGGATTGAAAAGGGCTTAAAGATTTTGAATACATGAATCCCCACAATATACCACTTATAACCGTGGGTATTGCAAAAGGTATGTAATATACCAGCCTGAAAAAACCTCTGAAATGATTCTGTTCATTGTCTATGTAAAGCGCGAACAAAAGCGCAAGACCTATCATTATCGATCCTTGAATAAGAAAAAATTCTCCCATCGTCATGATAGAGGATAAAAACCCGCTATCAGTGAAGGCTTTAACATAATTTTCCATTCCAACAAAAGTTGATGGTCTTAAACCATATTTGTGAAAAAGGCTTAAGTAAAAGCCGTAAATGAGCGGACCTACATAAAATAAGGCAAATAAAATCAGAAAAGGAGAAAGGAACACAAATGGCATGTATTTTCCTGATCTAATCCGCGTTTTCATGGCATTCTCCTTTCCAGTCATTTTACTTTACATTAAAACCTTGATTTTGAGCGTAACTCAAAGAAGCATTTTGAAGTTGATCAAATGCTTGAGTCCAACTTATCTTTCCACTTATGGCATCGTTCATGTCTTTTGAAGATTCATTGTACACGTAATTCAACCATGGTGCCCATGCAAAGTCGGTATTAACGGCCTTAGATGCGTCAAATGAAAATTGATTTACATCCTGTCCTCCGAAGAACTGATCTATTGCCGTTGTCGTATCGTGAAGGGCCGGTGCTTCAAGACCTGCGTAGGATGCTGGGAAAAGACCGCCGTACTGATTATCAAGCACGCATGCCTGCTCATTCGTGTTAAGCCAGAGGGCAAATATAAAAGCAGCCTGCGGATATTTAGACTGGATCGTCACAGCATCAGTTGATCCTCCCCAGTTTCCGCTTGTGAAAGGCATATTAGGCCATTGTGGTAACGGAGCAACTCTCCAATTCCCGGCGTTTGCCGCACTTAAATTACCCTGCAAAAGCGCTGGCATCCAAGCAGGTGACATTATACTTGCTACTTTACCCTCTGACATGGCGTTGTACCAGTCTGTTGTCCATGGAGCATAGGTTGAGATATATCCTTTTTTGATAAGATTTCCCCAGAAATTCACAACTTTTAAAGTTGTTGGGCTATTTATAGTCTGAACCCATGTGTTTCCCTGAAGTTCCCACCAGTGGCCTCCAGCAGCCCATACCAAACCTATCAACCAAGGTATATTTCCTGTTCCGCCGGCATCAAAATTGCCCAGCACAATTTTACCGTTTGATGCTTCGTAAAGTTTTTGCGCATCTGCGGCATATTCATCCCATGTTTTTGGAACTGTTAGACCGTATTTGTCGAAAACAGCTTTGTTGTAAGCAAAGGAATATGGACCTGTATCTTGCGGAACCGCATATACTGCGTTGCCTTGAGAAACTTGATCCCATGTCCATGGAACAAAAAGAGATTTGTAATTGTTAACCCCGTATTTTGTAAGATTGACAAGGCCGCCGTAAGAAATGAAAGTTGGAAGCATATCATACTCAATTTGCACAACATCAGGTGCACCCGATCCCGCTGTAAGAGATGTTAATAATTTGTTGTACTCAGCCTGGCCGGTTCCAACATTTGTCCAGTTGATCTTTATGTTGGGATACGCCTTTTCGAATAACGCTATTGCATGATCTAAACCTGGTACCCACGACCAAAACGTAAGCGTTACTGCCGGGCCGTTGTATGCCGGAAGTTGAACTGTGTCGGCAAAAGCGGCAAGACTCAGCAAAAGCATCGAAATCACAAGTAATGGTATAACGTATTTCTTCATATCGCACTCTCCTTTCAAAAATGTAAGGGAGAGGGATTACCCTCTCCCAAATTTTAACTCATTTCGAATGTACATTCAAAACTATCGCAAGCGCATCTGGCCAGTCAATATTTCCAGCACCGGCGTAAGGATTTTCTGCAGAAGGCCATCCGGTCAATGTTTTTTCGCTGTATTCCATGAAATCTGTTCTGTTGGTAAGTGTAACGAAGGGAACGTCCTGTAAAACTATTCTTTCTATCGTTGCAATTGCCTGTTTCTGAAGTGACAGATCACTCGTTTGAGCATAGGTCTGCAAAGCATCTGTTATGAGAGGATTTGTATACCTTGACCATCCGGAACTTGCATTTTGTCCGATCGTTGTTGCGGAGAAGGCCGGATTAAATTCGTAATAGTAAAGGTAATAAGGAGACGGACCTGAACCTGTTTCCCAAGAAATGACCATTTCATACGTTCCGGTCATAACGCTGGAGATGTATGTATCCCATGGTTCCTGATCTGTAACTGTTGTTATGCCAAGTTGGGCAAGATTGCTGGATATTATCTGAGCCATGGTTATGAAATCGCCCCAGCCGGCTCCGACAAGGATCTTAAACGTCGGTAATGGCTTACCATCAGGACCGCAGAGTTGTCCCTGAGCATTTTTGGTGAATCCGGCAGCGGCAAGCACCTTTTGAGCCTCTGGAATGTTGAAAGTGTTGAGAGATGATGCAAGTGCTGTCAAAGTTGGGTCAAGCCATTCTGCTTGTTGTGCAGGAATTATTCCCGTTGGATTCTGATCGTAACCGCCTGTACCAAAATATGCTTTGTCTTCAAGAGATTTTCTATCTATCGCCATAGAAACCGCTTTTCTGAAAGCAACGTTGTTGAATGGATATTTCTGAGTGTTCAAATACAGCAAGTTCCCGTTGGAAGTCGGCCACCAGAATTTATTTGTGGCTGGATTTCTGTTGTACCAAAGTGTGTAAGGATCTATTCCACTGCCGTAATATGACCAATCAGCATCTCCCCTTAGCAAATATTGCAAAGGTTGTCCGCCTATCAAAGATCTGACTTCTATTTTGTCTATGAAAGGTCTATTTCCAAATTCCGGCGTGTTCATGAAGAAATTTGGATTTTTGACAAGTTCAAACGTGTAATTGGCAGAATTGTAACTGCCTTTGACGTAAAGGAAAGGCCCTGCAACAACCGGATCTTGATTGAGAAATTTGGTAGGATCGGTTATCGACGACCAAATGTGCTCCGGAACTATCGGAATTTGCGCGATCTGGATTAAGAGCGGAGTGTTTGGCTTTGAGAATGTGAAAATCACGTTATCTCCGGATGCTACGACACTTTGAAGATTGGAAATGCTTGACCATATACCGTTTGTGTCAAGCGCAGGATATTGTTTTAAATAATTAAATGTGAATGCGACATCTGCCGGTGTAAAAGGCTGTCCGTCGGACCATTTAAGACCCTGGCGAATCGTGACTGTCAAAACCAAATTGTTGTTGCTCCATTCGTAATTCGTTCCAAAAAATGGAGTCATGGCACCATTGTAAGGCTGAACAAGAAACAGCGTGCCATACATAACAGGCCCCATCCCCAAAGATTGACCTGATGGCTGGAATGGATTTAAATTGAATGCAACAGGCCCCCATGTCGTAACAACCCTCAAAGTTCCACCGTATTTGACGTTTGATACCGGTGGAAAAATATTCGTGAATTCTTGTCCGAATGCCGAAATTCCTACTATTAGCATCGCAGACACAAGTGCGAAAACCACAAATTTCTTCATACTTTTCCTCCTCCTTTTAGATTCCGCAATCGATACCGGAATCGGTTTCAACAATTATTTTACACCATTTTACAAAAATGACAATTCTTGAATTTGGACAATTTTTGGACATATTCAATCGTTTTTCCGGTTTATGAAAGATTAGAGCATAATAACTCTCCTTTTATCTAAAAGGCTAATCGTAGTTCCGTTTTTCTAATTTTTAAATTCTAAATCAAGTCGTCTTTTAAGGCACCACTTATCGGATCTTCTTCGGAAAGCGCAAGTGTGGTAAGGATGATCTCTTCGTCTCCTTTGTGAATTCTGGCCAAATAAGCGAAATCACCGTAAATCCAGCCGTAAGTTGTGCCGAAAAGTATTTCACCATTTCCTGTCACGTGCATTAAAAGATCATTTTTCAAAAGATGTACATGGCGCATATCTACGATGCCGTTTTCGGAAAGATCGCTAAAGGTTTTTGGATCCATCCAGTTGAAGTTGGATATCCAGTTGCCTTCAAGAAAATCTTTTTTCTTAACAACTTCCACCGTTGCATCTCCGAAGTTGTATTTTCCGGGACTTTCTATGTTTATTATCTTACCTTGATGATTTTTACCTGATCTTTTAAAAATTCCAACCTCTATATAATTTCGTGACAGAATTTCATCTTCTTTTTTTAGCCTGAACCAAATTTTTTTAAGCCCTATTTTTTTTGCCTTCAAAGATTCTTTTACATGTGTTATTTTGCCGGTCAAATTCATTTCTTTCACGACTTTGTCTTCTTCAAAATCAATCTCAAGATCGAATTTCCCAGATATATTCGAATAATTTGAAATGGTTATATCAAAATCTATTTCCTCATCTTTGTAAAAGTTGTATCTTTTCAATCTGGGTATTATAACAATATCAGAATTTATCCATTTAAGCAGTTCAAATCCCCACTTTGGTCTTCTGTGCATATCAAGTAAACCATTTGCCTCCCAAAAGATGTCTGTAAATTCAGTTATAACGTATCCTTTTATTTTATCGTGAAGGCGCATCTCTTCAATCTGGTACTTCAAAGCGTTGAATTGTTCCTTTTGCGCTAAAATGGCAAATTCTTCGTAATTTTTAAAATGCCTCGAAAGGGATGAATTTAAAAAGCGATCCTCGACTCCGTTTGGAATCGTTTCTTTTATATCTCTGAATGATCTATCCATTCTTTTGACATCCCGTATGAAGGCAGGAAGACCCCAAACTCCAAATTCCGAGATCATTTTTGGCTCTTGCCCGTTCTCTTTTGAATCTCCATATGTTGAAAACGTCTTGAAGGTACCCGATGCAAATCTCGAAAGATCTGAATTCCAGTCTTCAAAATGATCCAGAGATTTGTAAAAATGAAAATCGTTGAGATCGCTTTCGATGTGAAAATTATTGCAACACGCGGAATTATCAACGACAAGTCTGTTTCCAATTATTCCTTTTGATTTGCTGTATATTTCGTTCATCCATTCTCTTTGCTCTGCCTTTGAAAGATCGACTCCCCAACTTTCATTTATGATCGTGAATATAACAAAAGACGGGTGGTTATAATCTCTTTTTATTATCTCGAATAAAGTTTTTTCATACTCTCGAATTGATTTTTCACTGAATTTATCGAAATTCGGAACTTCTTCCCATATCAAAAGACCAACTTCATCTGCAAGATCTAAATATCTTTTATCAGGCACTTTGATATGGCATCTCAAAAGATTTAGCCCCATCTGCTTTGCCTTCAAAAATTCATCTCTTAGATAACTGATCGATGGCGTTGTGTATAAAGTAACGGGATAAAAATCTTGATCAAGAGCGCCCCGTATAAAAATTTCCTTCCCGTTTAAGAGTATCTTGCCATTCACCGATTCAATATCTCGAAATCCGATCTTAGATTCCCAAAGATCTATAACCTTGTCTTCAATCAATTCAAGTTGGAGCGAGTACAGTTTTGGATTGTCCAATGACCATGGAATAATCTTATCAACAGAAAATTCAAAAATAAAATCCTTGGAATCGAGAAGATGCGATTTATCGATCAAGACCTTTTCTTCATCTTTCAGGATAACTCTTATCTTTGAATTTGCTTTATCTTCTAAACTTCCATGGATTTTCAGTGAATGTTTAAGATAAGATGCGTCTACATAGAGTTCATCAAAAAAGTTTCTTCCTTTTTCCGTTATATAAACATCTCTCCATATCCCGCTTATATTTCCGTACCAGTTCGGAATTCCGTTCTGCTTTCCGTGTAAAATATCGGTCGCCATCTCTTCTTCCAAATCATGGACCTGAACGATAATTTCATTTTGTCTCTTCAAAAACTTTGTTATTTCAAAAGAAAAAGGAGTATAGCCGCCATCGTGAGACCCAAGAAAATTACCGTTAATAAAAATATCTGCATGATAATCAACGGCATCGAAGTTGAGGAAATATCTTTTTTGAGGATCAAAATCGATAGCAAAGTCTTTTTTGAAGAGCATATATTTCTTGTGATCAAAAAATTCTTCAACACATGATGGGATTTCGATCTGATCCTCAAAGATACCTTTAAAATTCGTTATTTTATTTTCCGATGTGAAGAATTTCCATGTACCGTTTAAAGATAACATATGATTTCCTCCTCGTAAGGCTCATTTAAAAAGAGGGGAATCGTTCTTACTCCCCTCTTTCAAAAAAATATCTTCTTTTTTTATTATTTAAGATGCACATTCAATCCCATCAATTCTCCACCATATAAACCTGCATATCCCATGAATTCACTGTAGGTGTATGGATCAGATTCATTTGGAAATCCTGTGAAGTTACTCTCGCTCCATTCTCCAAACATTGTTCTATTTGTCAATGGAATGAATGGAAGATCCATCAACATAATGCGTTCAATTGTATATATGGCCTCTTTCTGAAGTTTTAAATTACTTGTTGATGAAAATACCTGCAAAGCTGATGTAACAAGCGGGTTTGTGTAACGTGAATAATCAGAAATAGCTGTTTGTCCTATTGGTGCTGAAAATGCCGGATTGAATTCGCTATAGTAAAGGTAGTATGGAGAAGGGCCAATGCCAGCTCCTGAACTTATTGCCATGTCAAATGTTCCACTCATTAACGAGGTCATGTAAGTAGATCCCGCTTCTTGATCTATTACCGTATATATGCCAACATTTTTAAGATTTTCAGAGATTATCTGAGCCATTGTTATAAAATCTGTGGCACCAACTGGAACGAGAATCTTGAAAGTTGGCAATGCTTCTCCATTAGAACCAACAAGTTGGTCATTTGAATTCTTTTTGAATCCTATCGAAGTTAACAAATCTTGAGCTTCTTGTAAATTATAAGATCCCAATTCGGACGCAAGAGGTGTTAAAGTTGGATCCATCCATTCGTCAATTTGAAGAGGAATTATTCCAGTTGGATTTGCAGTTCCCCCTACGTTGTAGTACGCTTTTTCTTCAAGTGAACTCTTGTTTATGGCAAAATTTATAGCTCTTCTAAATACCGGATTGTTAAATGGATATTTTAAAGTGTTGAATAACAGAATGTTTATGCTATAAACTGGCCACCAGTATTTGTTAACAGAAGGATTTTTGTTTGCCCATATCTGTTGAATATTTGGAATAAATGCTCCTACTAAATCTGCTTTATTCGCTAAAAGCATTTCAAGTGCTGTTGTGTTTGATAAAACAACGGTATAAGCAATGTTGTCTATGTAAGGTTTTCCTTTCATCCAGTAATTAGGATTTTTGGTAAGAGTTACAGTGTTGTTTGGTACATTAACACTTTTAACTATAAAAGGTCCTGTACCAATTGGTTCAGGGTTATCCCATTCTGAAGGATTTTTGACAGATGCCCATATATGTTCAGGAATTATTGGTCTAGTAGCTAAATTAAGTAAAAATGAAGTATTTGCTTTATAAAAAGAAAAAATCACGTCATCACCTGTCGCTTGGACACTTTCAAGATATGATGATGGTGCCCAAATGCCACTTAAATCAATTGATGGATTCTGTTTTAAATAGTTGAAGGTGAAAACAACATCATTAGCAGTAAATGGTGTTCCATCTGACCATTTTACATCTTGCCTAATTTTCACCATAAGTTTGAGATCGTTATCTGACCATTTATAAGAGGTACCCCAACAGAGCTGTTATCCCGAAAGCTACTAAAAGCATTATGTAACCTTTATATGTTCTCATGCTTATCACTCGAACTTTCTCTTTCAATCAAAACTGTATCCAAGATCTTTGTTTTTCGATCGGACAGAATTTCAAAAGATTCTTTTCCCATTTCTTGCTTTTGTATTCTCATCGTTGTCAGAGACGGAGTTATCAAGGCAGAAAACGGTATATCATCATATCCTATGACTTTTACTTCTTGAGGAATTTTTATTTTGTTCTCTTTTAACGCTTTAATAACACCGAATGCCATCAAATCGTTGTAAGCGAAGATCCCATCAAATTTCACGCTGTCACGGATCAATTCCATAACTGATTTGTATCCGCCATCTATCTCTATGCCACCTGTTTTTATAAGCCTATCGCCTATCTCAATTCCAGCCTCTTTGAGGGCCATTTTGTACCCTTCACATCTTTCTATCGATGCCGTGTTGTAAGGCTGAGCCCCTACAAAGGCTATTTTTTTGCACCCCCTTTCGATAAGATGCCGTGTGGCTCTGTATCCTCCGTCGACTTCATCGCTGTATACCATCGGAATTCCCATGGGCTCAAATTCTTTTATGTGTCTTCCGATTATGACAAATGGCACTCCCAAATTCCTTATCATGAAAAGATCGTCGTATTTTTCCTGGTTTGGGGCTATCAAGAGGCCATCAACACGCCTTTGAATAAGAGTTTGAATTGCCCTTACTTCTCTTTCATAACTTCTCGATGTGTTGGCAAGAATAATCTGATATCCCTTCTCCTGAGCCTGAGACTCGACTCCTTTTAGCACCTCGGCCCAGAAAGGATTAGCGTTGTCTTCAATGATTACGCCTATGGTATGTGTCTTTTGAAATTTCAAAGAAGCGGCAAAACGATTGGGAACATATCCCAATGCTCGTGCGGTTTCGGATATTCTTTTCCTTGTTTCTTCACTTACATCTTGCCTTCCGTTAAGTGCTCTTGATGCCGCGCTTAAAGAAACACCAGCCTTTTTTGCGACATCTTTTAAAGTAATGTAACTCATTTTTACCTCCACAATCGATTCCGGTATCGATTCCGATACAATTTATACAATTTATTTTAAGAATTGTCAAACACGATTTAAGGCGTTTAAAGACGATTTTAGGTCTTTTTCGATGAATAACAATTGTTATTTCGCTGATTTGAATTATATCAACATTTATCGATGAATATCATGAAATATTATAGTTGACAACTCATAAAAAGCCGAATGTTCATTTAATTTAAGCCGAGGACAGGATGCCTCCGAGATGGCCTCCGCAGCCTGCGAGGACCAGACATTGAGTGGGGCACCTGCCATCGCTGCGATTCGGAATTTAAAACTGACTCAGTATAAATGGATATTTGATTTTTAAAGTTAAGTTGATGTATTTTATATTCATAAAAGATGTTTTTATCATTACATTCGTGACTTTTGTTGCGTTAACGATCCATAAAGAATAATCTTTGAATAATTGTTGGTAAAATATTGGAAGTCAAAATTTTCCTTATTTTATAATGATTTGCGAATTTGCATCTAAAAGGCGATCCCGCATCACGTGCGGGATGACGTTGTTTTGTTTTTTCATCTGCTATTGGCTATTTGCCATGTGCCGCTTTTTTTAATCCCTAATCTCCGATCTCTAATGTCTTTTTGTGCGTCGGCCACCTCGCGGCATCATGCTCTCCGCCTCCGTCCGTCCTTTCCACGCGTTACTATTTTTTCTACATGTCACCGGCTACCAACCACGTGCCAATTTTTAAGTTTAATTTGCTATAATAAAAGAAACGTAAAGGGAGGAATTTAAAATGCCGGAATTCGGAAGCGCTTTTTCAGGTCTTGCAAATGATAGGAAACTCACCCATGAAGAACTTGTCAGAGCCATAAGATTTATGATAGCGGCAGAATATGAAGCAATTCAGATGTACACTCAACTTGCCGAGTCAACTGATGACAAAGTTGCCGTGGCCGTACTTAAAGACATATCGGATGAAGAGCGTGTGCATGCGGGAGAATTTTTAAGACTTCTTAAGTATTTGGACTCAAGCGAAGAAAAATTTTATGAAAATGGTACCCATGAAGTTGAAGAAATGCTCGAAAAGATAGAAGACAAGGCAAAAAAAGGCCAAAAGAAAGGTAAATAAGGAAATTTGATGCTTGTAAAAGAATTCATATCCAAAATAGAAGAAAAATTTCCTCTGTCTCTTCAACAGGATTACGATAACAGCGGAATTCAAATAGAAGGCCCCAATTTAGAGTTATCAAATGTGATAGTTACTTTAGATGTTACCGAACAATCTGTTGAAAGGGCGATTGAAACCAATGCACAAATGATATTAAGCCATCATCCAATGTTCTTTCATCCTTTAAAATCGATAAAATCTGGCAATTTCAGAGAGAGAATGATTTACCCGATTATCATGAATTCGATCAGCGTGTATTCAGCCCATACAAACTACGATGCCGCAAAAAACGGACTTAACGATTTGTTGTCTGAAAAATTAGAACTCAAAGATGTAAAGCCTTTGATGAAGATGGATGATTTTGGAAACGGAATAGGCAGGGTTGGATATATCAGAAAGCAGCCAATTGAAGAATTTGTCAATTTTGTGAAAGAAAAATTGGAATCGGATCACGTTAAATTTGCACCCGCCGAAAGCCGCTATGTAGAAAAGATCGCAATATGTTCGGGTGCCGGATCTGATCTTTTGGACAGTGTGCTTTCGTCAGATGTTGATCTTTACATAACAGGTGACCTTTCATATCACGAAATAGCGACGGCCGTTCAGTCAGGTTTGTCTTTGATCGTTGTCGATCATGATGAAACTGAAAAATTCTTTGAGGACGGAATGATAGACTTTGCGAATTCATTTGGAATTAAAACCACAAAGTATCACGAGAGATTTTATTGGATTTTATGATTTTAGAAATCCCATATTTTTTCAACATATTCCGAGGTCATGGATCTAAGAAGGGCTCCGTACGTCAATCTGAATTTCAAAATGCTTCCGATATCAAGTTCACCATTAAACTCTGTCACGTCTAAGACCATGTGATCGCTTGACGCATGTAAAACTTTTATGCCTTTTTCCAGAGGTATCATGCCGTCGGGCTGGATATCCTGTTCTCCTATTGCGATTATCGCTTTAAGTCTATTTCCAAAGTCTTCAAAGACCGGTACTCTGCCCATTGCATCTCTTCCAATTTTGCCGTAAGGAACAGATGGTTTTGTTTTTAATTCGATGATCTCGGCTTCGAGGGTGAAAGTGTCTTGTCTGAGAAAGGGAAAGGATCTGTTGTTTGTCGTATCAGTTCCAAGTATTATGGATTCTCCAAGACGATAGCCATTTATTTCTTTCGGAAGGGTATTGTTTTCGATTAGATAAATAGCCGCTGTGTTTCCACCGCTCACGATTTTGAAATTAGTCCCTTTATTTCTTATCTTTCTTGCTATATCGGAAAGCAAATTCATGTTTTCGGTATCCGGCACGACGCCACCGTAACACCCAAGATTCGTGCCTATTCCGTAAAGTTCTACGCCTTTGATTTGCGAAGCCTTGGTCACTTCATCGACGGCATTTTCAAACCAGACGCCTTCTCTCAGATCACCCACATCTACCATGTAAATGATTTTCTGGCGTTTTCCTTTATTCATGGCAATCTTGCCGATAATTTCAACTGTTTTTAATTCCGAAACAAGTGTTATGTCTACGTATTTGACCAAATCTTCTATTTCGCTTGGCATGGGAATTCTCAACAACATGAAAGGGCCATTTACACCGGCCATTTTCATTCTTTTTATGTTTGCGATTCTTGAATCTCCTATTATATCAACACCATTTTCAAGGTAAAGTTTTGCAAGGGATGGCTCACCTTTTGTGACTTTGACCACACCCGTAAGTTCGATTCCCCTCTCATGACACATCTGGGATATTTTCTTAACGTTATGAATTATGGCCTCTTTGTTTGATATAAGTCTTGGATATCCCATTTTCTCCTCCTCACTCGTATTTTATTTTTTTCCTCAAGTTCATGTCTATTTCCTTTTTTACCATGTCTTCTCTTTTATCGTAAAGATGTTTGCCGCGCGCAAGTGCTATTTCAACTTTTGCCTTTCCTTTTTCGTTAAAGTAAACTCTCAACGGTACTATGGTTAAGCCCTTTTGATCTATTTTCGAATTAAGGCGGATGATCTCCTTCTTGTGCATAAGAAGTCTTCTTCTTCTAAGAGGATCGTGATTGAAAATGTTACCTCCCGCGTATGGCGCTATATGCATGTTTTCGATGAAAAGTTCTCCGTTTCTTATTATGCAATAAGCATCGTTTATGTTCGCACTGCTATTACGCAAGGATTTAACTTCTGTCCCTTTGAGTTCAATTCCAGTTTCGAATTTGTCCAAAATTTCGTAATTATGACGTGCTTTTGAATTGGTCGTGACTATTTTCAATTATAAATTCCCTCGCTTTTTTTATAACTTTATCAATCGTCTCTTTAAGATCAACTTCCTTTATGCTGCATCCCGATGCCCTTATATGGCCTCCGCCGCCAAAATAAACGGCTAATTCGCTGACATCGATGTAATCTTTTGATCTGAATGAAATATTCACCTGATTTTTGGGCCATTCTATGAATAAAATCGCAACTTCCACACCGTATATGGATCTTATTTCACCGACAAATCCGCCGGTTTCATCGTCGGTACAGTTATTTCTATCGAGCATATCGTAAGACACGTAAGCCCATGCAAGCTTCCCGTCCATATCGACGGTTAAAGTGTTAAGCATCTCCGAAAATAATTTTAACTCTTTAAGGGTTTGATGTTCAAGTACGGCTGAAGATATTTTTTGTATGTTGGCACCCTTTTCGACAAGGTTAGCGGCATAACGGAATACTTTGGCATCCGTGTTTGAATATTTGAAAAATCCCGTATCGGTTGCGATTCCGAGTAAATTTATGCCGGCCAGTTTTGAATCATATTCAATGCCCAATTTTTGCGCTATTTCGTAAACAATGACGGCCGTCGCGGCATAATTCGAGTCGTAAAAATCAAGTTTACCAAAGCCAACATTCGTTCTGTGGTGATCGAGCGTTATATCTGGTTTCCCATCTTTCAAAAGTGAAGCGCCATCGCCAATTCTTGATATTTCAGAGGCATCAACGGTGACGGATGTATCGTAATCGTATCCTTTCAATTCTTCCAATCCTTTTATTTCTGAAACACCTTCTAAATCTTGATAAAACCATGGTATGTGGTCTGCTATACATCCTTCTGCGATCTTACCCATCTTTCTGAGTATAAGAGTCAAAGAAGCAACAGAACTTATATCATCTCCGTCTGGCTTTATATGGCCAATTATCAAAAACTTCTTGCCTTTCTTAAGCCTTTCGACTATATCGTCCAATTGAACAAGCATTTAAATCATCTCCATTAACTTGAGTATCTATTATATTTCTTTTAAAAGTGAAATGTCAAATTGTTTCAAATTTTATCCCATACAGGTTTTTTACCCCTCATGAAAGATAGAATGGCCGCCGTTATGCTTATAAAAAGTGATATGTAAAAAGCGATCCTTAGATCTTGAATAAAAGTATCTATAAATATGCCTTCGGATCCGATTTGTATTCCTGCAAAAAGTGCCTGCATCGCTTTAGGCGTCATTCCTGAAGATGTAATTGCAAATGCAAGTGCTATGCTGACGACCGATCCTGCGTTGTTCATCATGACGCGGGTACCAGATGCGATACCTCTTTTATTTGCGGGAACAGATCCCATTATGGCGTTGTTATTCGGTGAATTGAACATTCCAGATCCAAAGCCCATTATCATCTGCCAAAGTATGATTTCAAAAAATGAAGTTTGTGCTCTTATAAATGTGAATCCAAAAAGACCTGCTGCCATCACAAGAAGGCCTATCGTGCTTAATTCTCTTGAACCGTATTTATCTGAAAGTATTCCGCTTATAGGGGCTGCAATCATCATAGCCAAAGCAAAAGGTGTCAACATGAGGCCTGCCTGAAAAGGATTCATGGATTTTATGCCCTGAAGGTAAAAAATGAGTAAAAATGTCAAAGCGCCATTTGCTATACCGTTGAAAAGTGTTGATGTATAAGCAAAACCAAGTAATCTGTTTTTGAAAAACGTTAAATCCAAGACCGGCTGTTTTGATATCGATTCCACGTAGATGAAAAGTGCCATCAGTATAGCACCGATGATAAATCCCAAAATGGTTGTCATCGAATCCCATCCGTAAAGTCCGCCAAAACTCATGGCCATAAGTATTCCAAAAAGTCCACCCGTCAAAGTTATTGCTCCAGGCCAATCAAATTTTTGATTTGAAGGCATTTTTTCGACTTCTCTTATTTGAAGCCAGGCCCATATTGTTCCTACGATCCCAAGCGGTACGTTGAAGAAAAATACCCATCTCCAGCCAAGTAAACTCGTAAAAAGTCCTCCGATGACAGGGCCTAAAGTAAAGCCGACGGCAACAACCATGGCATTTATGCCAAGCGCTCTTCCCAGTTCAGTGCGTGGAAAGGCATCCGTGACTATTGCGGCACTGTTTGCGACCATCAAAGCCCCTCCCACTGATTGAATGATTCTCATTAAAAGCAATTCCGGACCATTTTGAGAAAGACCGGCGAAAAGCGATGCGATCGTGAAAATTAAAAATCCCCAGACGTAAAGTTGTTTTCTTCCAAACATGTCAGCGATGCGACCAATTGCCGGTACGAGAATTGTTACGGAAAGCATGTAACTCATTATCACCCATATGACAAGGATCATCGACGTATTCAACTCTTTTGTTATGTTCGGAAGCGCTATAAGCAGTGCACTGCTATTCATGACAGATACAAAAGCACCCAAACTCGTTGCAGACAAAGCCTTCCACTTGTACTGAATTGCCATGATTGTTGCATTCCTCCTTATGTTTTTACGCTCAATCTTCTAAAACTCTTTTAAAAGTGAATTACAAAACTCGCTATCGGCGGAGGGCAGGATATCCTCTCGGTGGCCGACGCTGCGCAGCGAGGACCAGACACCGAGAGGGTACCTGCCGGAGCACATAGAGTTCACAATTAAAGTTGAATCAGTATATTTTCTCACAACTTAAATTAACCTTCCGTTGCGAATTTTGGATGAAAAGCAAAAAACTGATTTGCCGTATGATGAAGATCTAAATCGAAAGATTCTCTCTTTTTCTGTATTGCAAGGCCTCAGCGATGTGTGAAAGAGATATATTTTCGGATTTGGCGAGGTCTGCTATCGTTCTTGATACTTTTAACATCTTCTCCATTACCCTTGCCGTCAATCCCAATTTCTTTGATGCGTTTTTGAAAAAATCTTCTTCTTTTTCTCCGAGTTTGCAAAACTTTGAGACCTCAGACGCACTCATTTTCCCGTTCAATTTTCCTGATCTTTTCATCTGAATTTCAACGGCCTCCATGACCCTTTCTCTTATTTTCAAAGAAGATTCAGAGGATTTCATCGAGGTATATTTATCGTAATCGACTTTTGGAACGTCGATGAAAATATCTATTCTATCTTCTATCGGTCCCGATATCTTTTTGTTGTATCTTTCTATTTCAGGTATCGAACATGTGCAATGATGAATTCCGTCTTCAACGCCAAACCAACCGCACTTGCAGGGATTTTGCGAACCGATGAGTATGAAGCGCGCCGGATACGAATGGGTCTCTTTTATTCTTGAAATGGTGACGATGCCATCTTCTAAAGGTTGTCTCAATGCCTCAAGCACATCTCTTCTGAACTCGGGAAGTTCATCCATGAACAGCACACCGTTATGTGCAAGCGTTATTTCGCCCGGCTTTGCTCTGTCGCCACCTCCCACCATTGCCGCAAGGGATGCGCTGTGATGGGGTGAGCGAAATGGTCTGGATGTTACAGGCCCTCCGTCAAGAAGGCCTGCTATTGAATAGATCTTTGTCGATTCTAAAATTTCATCGAAAGTCATCGGCGGTAAAATTGTGGGAAACCTTCTCGCAAGCATAGTTTTCCCAACGCCGGGAGGTCCTTTCATAAGCACGTTGTGAAAGCCTGTTGCGGAAATTTCAAGTGCGCGTTTTGCGAGTTCCTGACCTCTTACTTCTGAAAAATCAACTTCATAACTGTTTTGGGCAACGCTTATGCCTTTGAATTCAATTTCATGAAATGATTCTGTCTGTGACATTATTCTCACAACCGTTTGAAGATCATCACAGGCATATATGCGTTTGCCTTTAAGCAGAGAAACTTCTGGAATGTTATCGGAGGGTATTATCGCATTCATCGAGGAGGATTTTGCTATCATGATCGGCAATGCTCCATCCACTCTTCTCAATTTACCGTCAAGACCGAGTTCGCCTATCAAAAGCCACTCTTGATGCACTTCTATTTTACCTGAGGCCATAAGAATCGCTATCGCTATGGGAAGATCAAGCAACGTGCCTTCTTTCTTCGCATCTCCAGGGGCAAGATTGACGGTTATGTAACCATGTGGCACTTCAAAACCGCTGTTTTTTATCGCACTCATGACTCTTTTCTTGCTTTCTTTTATTGCCGTATCGCCAAGACCGACTATTTCCAATTCCTGTCTGACGGATCTCATGTTGAGATCGGCTTCAACTTCAACATTGAGCACATCGAGTCCTGCGAGAATCGCACTTTTAACCTTTGAGTAATGCAAGTGAAACCTCCCCCTTTCTCAAAGATTATACACTATAACCAAGGAGGTGCAATTGTGAATTGGATCAATTTTTTGGAAGCCGTTATAATCATAATAGCGGTTTATTTGCCTTTACTTTTGGGAAAAAGCAAGAAAAATGAGGAAAATCTCTTCTGGGCGTCTATGGCTTCTCTTACCCTTGCCATAGTTGCAACTTTTGTGACCGGCAACGCAAACATGGGAAATTTCAACTTTTCAAGTGCTTTACCGATAATTGTGGCACTTATCGCCGGATTTATATCTTATGGAATTCATGATCTGAATTTCAAACTTCAAAGTACAAAGTTATCTCCTATAACCTGGCTGATTTTTATTCCGGTAACTGAAAACTTGGTTTTCAGGCATATAGGTCTGTTTTACACCTCTGAATGGGTTTTTAAGATACAGATATTGGCGTGGTATTTAACGGTTAACGTGCTTCTCTTTGCCATAATAGCAGCCTTAATTTATTTTTTCATATATTTAAAAAATGGATTAACCCAGGCTCTTGTCGAAGCCGCGATATTTTTTGTGATTGGATTGATAGCCGGCTACATTTACGTGAATTATGGCCTGCTAATGGCAATTGTTTCCGAACTTGTCTTCAACCTTTGGAGGGTCATATTTGGCATGTTGCACGCGAAAATCAAGGAATCTGCCTGATCAGCCATGATGATAGAGTCGATCCGACGGTCGGAAAGATCGCCGATGAGATAGCACTCGCATACTGTGTGGCGGCAACGTAATTTGGGAAAACACCCGCAAAAAGGCTGAATTGACTTCCATACTGGATATCGAAGGCCGGTATATTTTGACCTCTTAAAAGGTTAACTATCTTTAACACTCTGTCCGAGTATGGAGATGAAAGAATTTGGATGGAGAAGGTCGAACCGCCGGCAGCCGGATAGGCGAGAAAATATTGTTTGTTCATTTGAGTTATTTCGTAAAAATCGTTTACCGACAAAATCGGAATGAAATCTTCCAAATTTGTTGCCGTCACAGTGTTCAGGGGAAATGACGGAAGTGTTCTTGGCGCGTTTTCGAATAAGATAGAGTACTGCATGAAAGGCTTGGAAAGTTTTACAGGATTTATTTCTGATTTGAGAGTTGTGAGTTCACCGGAAAGTGCCTGAATAGTCGTCGTGTTGTTTGATATCTGGGTTTTAAGGGTTTGAACCGTCATATTTAGGCCGCTAAATAGAACCAAAAGAAAAACTGACAGTACAAGAATCACTATTTCGTAAATCGACATTCTATCACCTTCCTAAATTCAAAGATAATTATAACATTGACATATTATATACCAAACAAAATTCAAATTCCGAATCGCTTTTGCTTGACTGCTTACTTGTTGCCGATTACTCGTCACCGTTTTGTTTTTTCCTTTGATTTTTTGGAATTACAACGGTAAAGGTAGATCCCATCGTGTATCTTGATTCAACCTCTATTTTTGCGTTTATTATGTTAGAAAGATGCTTGACAAGCGCGAGTCCTAATCCCATACCTTTTGCGCTTGTTTCAGATGAATTTGAAGCCCGATAAAATCTTTCGAAGATCCTTGGAATTTCTTCTGCCTTTATGCCTATTCCGTTATCTTGAACGGATAACTTTATTGAATCTTCATCTTCCACAACTGAGATTTTAACATCGCTATCGGGATGTGAATACTTTATGGCGTTAGAAAGCAAATTCGTGGTTATCCTGTAAAGTGCCATTCCATCTGTGTAAACGAAGAGATTTTCAGGCACATCTAAAATCACGTTTATGTGCTTCGCCTTGCATCTGTAATCCATTTCTGCCCTTGCGTCTTCTGTCATTTGGTAGATGTTGACAAGCGAGAAGTGAGGAACGTATGATTTCATCTCGAGTTCGCTCAGCGAAAGCAGTTGATCTACGAGCTTTTCAAGTCTTTTAAGTTGTGCCATAGCCCTTTCGATACGATCTGCTTTCATTTTTTCATCCATTTCAGGATCTTTTATCATGGTGAGGAAGCCCTCGATTATTCCGAGAGGAGTCATGAATTCATGTGAAACGGCAGAAACGAAATCCGCTTTTGCACTTTCGAGCATCTTCACAGTGTTCAAATTTTCGAAGATCCATACCACTATTTCATCGTCTTTGAAAGTTGTTACTTTACATTCGATCTTTGTGGTGCCGAAATAAACGGGAAGTTGTTCGGTAAAAACAGAATCTTTAAGTGCGCTTTGCAAAGCGGCATCAATTTTGGAAAAAGAAATAACATCCGTGATTTTAACACTTCTTTGGAATGAAACTTTGAACAATTTGACTATCGCTTCGTTATGATCCACCACGTTGAGATATCTATCCGTTGATATTATTCCTTCACTCACAAAATCAATTATTCTCATCGTTTGTTTCTCCGATATCGCCTAATTTGTATCCCACTCCTCTTACCGTTTTTATAATCGATTCTCCGAGTTTTTCTCTTATTTTGCTGACGTGAACGTCTACCGTTCTGAATTCACCGAAGAAATCCATTCCCCAGACCTTGTCAAGGATCTCTTCTCTTGTGAACACCTTGGCGGGATACGCTATAAGCAATTTCAAAAGTTCGAATTCTTTGTTTGTGAATTCTATTTTTTCTCCCTTTTCGTTCGTTGCGGAATAAGAATCGAGATTTATCAATTTTCCATTATATTCAAAAGTCCTATCTGACGTTTTTTCGGATGTCGATCGTCTCAAAACGGCTTTGATGCGGGCCAAAAGTTCGTATTGGTTGAAAGGTTTTGTGACGTAATCATCGGCTCCAAGTTCAAGACCGAGTATCTTATCTATATCCGACCTTCTTGCCGTGAGTATTATAACCGGTACATCGATCTTTTTTGCTTTCATCGTTTTAAGCGCATCCATACCAGATCCATCCGGAAGACCTATATCCAGCAAAACAAGGTTGAAGTGGGAGGATGAAAGTTTGTCCCACATCGTCGAGATGTCTTGCGCGACATCGCATTTAAATCCGCCGTTTTTTAAGGTGTAGGCGATTATTTCGGCCATATCCTCTTCATCTTCGACTATCAAAATTCTATCCATTTTCTCATCTCACAAAAGCGTATACAATTCTTTGCCAAGGATCATGTAAGTCGTCTCCTCGCATATGTTGGTTGAATGATCGGCCACTCTTTCTATCGATCTCGAAACGATTATGAGCCTTTCAGATTGTGCTATGGCCTCTTTTGAACACTTTTTGGCCACTATCTCCTCAAGATCATCGGCGACTTTGCGGTCCAGATAATCGACTTTGTCGTCCATTAACCATATTTTTTTCGCAAGTTCAACGTCTTCTTCAAAATATGATTTCATAGCACCTGAAAGCATTTCTTCGGCTATTTGAGCCATCTTCGGGATATCGACAAGCGGCTTTATCAAAACTTTGCCTTCCATGAATTGAGTTACCTGTGCGATATTCACAGCCTGATCGGCAACGCGTTCAAGTTCACTGGCTATTTTCATTGCCATTATGACGCGCCTGAGATCGGATGCAAGAGGATGAAATCTTAAAAGTATTTCGTAAACTAACTCTTCTATTCTTCTCTTAAGGTTATCTATCTCGTCATCGCCTTTTATCACATTTTCAGCGATCTCCACATCGATTATTTCAAGAGATTTTGACGCAGATTGAAAAGACCCAAGCGATAAACTGAACATCTCGTTCAATTTTATTTTCAAAACATTCAACTCTTGTTCGTAATTTGACAGCCTTAAATTATCACTTTCCATACATCCTCCTAACCATACATTCCCGTAAGATAATCGTCAGTCAATTTCTCATTGGGAGCATTCAAAATCTTTTCAGCCTTGCCAAATTCAACGAGTTTACCCATGTAAAAAAAGGCTATATAATCGGCTATTCTTGCGGCCTGTTGAATGTTATGGGTAACTATCAAGATGGTTATTTCTTTACTTATCTGTTCGAGTACTTCCTCGATTTGCTTTGTGGCAAGCGGATCTATCGCCGATGTCGGCTCATCGAGGAGTAGGATTTCAGGCTTTATGGCCAAGGCTCTCGCAATACATAACCTTTGTTGCTGACCTCCTGAAAGTTTGTAAGCATTCATTGAAAGTCTATCTTTTACCTGATCGTAAAGTGAAGCGGCTTCAAGGGACGACTTAACCGTTTCATCGAGGATTTTTCTTTCTTTTACGCCATGTATCTTAAGTCCAAAGACAACATTTTCATATATCGACTTTGGAAACGGGTTTGGCTTTTGAAAGACCATTCCTATCTTTTTTCTCAATTCTTCAACGGGATAGTCGTTTGAAAGTATATCTTTGTCATCAAAAATTATACTCCCTTTGTGGCTGAAATCATCAAATCTGTCGTTCATCCTGTTTATCGTCCTTACAAAGGTTGATTTTCCGCACCCAGAAGGACCTATTATGGCCGTTATAGACTTAGCAGGTATTTCGAATGAAATCGAATCAAGTATTTGCTTTTGTCCAAAGTAAACCGATAAATTTTCTATTTTCAAATCAACATCCATTTTATCCCTCCTTCACGAATTTTTTCTTGTTTTCGATCTGAATATCACGATGGCAACGTTCATAAGAGCGATCAAAGTGATAAGCACAAGTGCTATTCCGTAAGCGAAATTCGTGCTTGCCGATATGTTTATGCTTGTCGTCATAAGACCGTATATCATGTAAGGCAAAGCCATAAACTGTTGATTTATGGCCGTTGGATAGTGTGCAAGATAAAGCGTGGCACCGGTGAAAAGTATTGGAGCCGTTTCGCCGGCTATTCTCGCACTTGCGAGTATAACGCCGGTCATGATTTTGGAAGCGGCAACTGGAAAAACGACAAGCAAAGCACTTTGCCATTTCTTTGCGCCAAGCGAGTAAGAGGCCTCTCTCAAATCATTTGGCACATCTCTCATGGCATTCTCGGTTGTCATTATTATGATGGGAAGCGCAAGTATGGAAAGCGTAAGAGCAGAACTGAGAATTGAAAGGCCAAATTTGAACAGAACTGCGAAGACGGCCAGTCCGAAAAGCCCATGAACCACGGATGGAACGCCGGCAAGATTTGCAACCATCATCCTTAAAACGTTGAATATCTTACCCTTGCTTCTGTACTCGGAAAGATAAATTCCTGCCAGAATTCCCACCGGAACGGGCAGCCTCAATATTTGCCTTCATACCGCTTATGGCCACTTCAGAGATATCCGGACTGCTTTCAAGATAACCAAGTCCCACGTATCCTATGGCCCTTTTGTTACCGGCAACGGATCTGATAACTTCGGCATTTGAGGCAACCGTTAAAGCGCCTGGTTTGACCAACGCACCTCTCATAACCTTTTCCGCCCACACCTCAAAGGTGCCGGAACTGTTGTCTCTCGTTACAACCACGATCGACATGTCAGGGCCTCCAACCTGAGACCAGTTGGTGATCTTTCCATCGTATATCTGCTGAAGTTGATCGAGAGACAAATTTCTAACAGGATTGTTAGCGTTAACCACCGGCGCTATTGCATCGTAAGCAACTACGATTGGAAACGGAAAGAAGCCCTTTGAAATCGCGGACTTTATTTCAGTGTCGCTCATCCATCTCGACGAATCTGCGATATCGGCAAGTCCATCGAGTAGGGCCTTTATGCCATTTCCGGAACCATTGCCGACGACTGAAACGTTGACATCCGGATTGAGTTTCATATAGGCCTGGGCCCATTGCTGGGCTATTGGAAGCACGGTTGTAGAACCGACAACTACGATCTTTGTCGATGCGAAGGCAGAAAAAGCAAGCGCAGAAACCAAAAGCACAAACAAAATTTTTTTCATTCTTAAATCCCTCCTTTTTTGTCTAACTCGATTCTAAGTCCAAAGTTTTATCACAGTTTTATCTGAATTTAAATTCTTTTGAAAATCACGCAAAATTCAAATCTCGTATCATCG
>NZ_JBMFWB010000021.1:0-34160 GCF_049965695.1 Athalassotoga sp.
GTTGAATAGAGCGTGAAAAAACAGTGACGTGTTATAGGTAACGGGTAAGTAGCCGAAAGCAAAATAAAAAGCGACTTTCTGAGCAAAGACATGCAGGCGTAGGACATGATACCCCAGAGGAAGCCTTCGCAGCGGAGCGAGGACAGATTCCGACGGCGGGGTACATGTCGGAGCCGAAAAACAGTGACGCGTGAACGGTAGCGGGTAAGCAGTTAAAGGCAAAAGGCGATCCTGAATCAAGTTCAGGATGACACCGATGATGCTGAATCGCTTTGAAGTTTTTAAAGACGATTTTTTGATCAAGTCGAAGATAACATTACAATGAGTACAAAAGCGGCGCATGAATGTGATCTGAAAATTGGCGGTGAGTTATGATAATAGGTGTTTGTGGAAACATAGGAGCAGGTAAATCGACGATAATAGAGATGATGGAAAAGCATCTTAATTATGTGCCTGTTTACGAGACGGTGGAAGAAAATCCATATCTTGAAGATTTTTACAAGGACATGAAAAAATGGGCTTTTCATTCTCAACTTTTCTTTCTTATAAAGCGCTTTGATTTTTTAAAAAGAGTCGATCCGTCAAAAGGCGTCATATTGGAAGACAGAACAATAGAAGAAGATGTCAACATCTTTGCCAAAAATTTGCACGATATGGAATACATTTCTGACAAAGATTGGAAAACATATCTCGATCTGTTCAGAACTTTTTCAGATCATCTTCCAAAGCCTCATGGTCTTATCTATCTTGAGGCATCAATAGAAACTCTCAAAGAGCATGTCAGGCGCAGAGGAAGAGCATTTGAAAGCAAAATTTCAGAGGACTATCTTGAAAGACTTAACACACTTTACAAGACGTGGATATCCAAAATTGAAATTCCGGTATTTCGGATCGATTGTGATTCTCTTGATTTTGTGCTTCGCAAGAGGGACAGAGATGAAATTCTTCAAAAAGTGGCGAATTTCGTCAATTCTCTTGAATAAAATGCTTTTTTGACGAATTTTGTTGTTATGCGTGAGTATGCATCGGTATGTATGAGTATGCGTGAGTATACTTTTCTTCGGTGTTAAAGTTGCCTATGCTATACTTTGTGTTGAGAAATGGAGGTGGCTTTTGTGAAGAAAAAAGTTTTAATTCTCGGAGCGGCTGGAAGAGATTTTCACAATTTTAACACGTATTTTCGGGATAATCCAGATTATGAGGTTGTGGCATTCACGGCAACACAGATTCCGGACATCGCCGGTAGAAAATATCCTGCCGAATTGGCTGGGAAACTTTACCCCAACGGTATACCTATATATCCGGAAGAAGACATGGCTAAACTCGTTAAAGCACATTCGATAGACGAAGTCGTCTTGTCTTACAGCGACCTTCCACATCAATATGTTATGGAAAGAGCGTCAATGGCCATTTCGGCAGGGGCAGATTTCAAATTGATGGGTACAAATCACACGATGATAAAATCCAAAAAGCCTGTCATAGCCATTTGTGCCGTAAGGACCGGTTCCGGAAAGAGTCAAACAACAAGAAGAGTGTTAGATATATTGAGAAATCACAAAAAGAAAGTTATATCAATACGCCATCCTATGCCTTACGGTGATCTTGTCAAGCAAAAGGTTCAAAGATATGCCACATATTCGGATTTGGATAAGTACGAATGTACAATAGAGGAAAGAGAAGAATACGAACCTCATATTGATAGAGGAGGCGTGATCTATTCCGGTGTCGATTATGAGGCCATCGTAAGACAGGCCGAATCTGAAAATCCGGATGTTATTTTGTGGGACGGAGGAAACAACGATTTTTCATTCTACAAACCTGATTTACTCATAGTCGTTGCCGATCCTCACAGACCCGGTCATGAAAAGACTTTTTATCCTGGTCTGGCGAATTTCATGATGGCCAACGTGATAGTTATAAACAAAGAAGAAACGGCACTTCCGGAGAATATAGATGAAATAAGAAGAAGTGCGGCACAATTCAATCCCAATGCCACGATTGTCGATGCCGCTTCTCCGATATTTGTTGAAAATTGGGAGAAAATACGCGGAAAGAAAGTGCTTGTCATAGAAGACGGTCCAACGTTAACTCACGGCAACATGCAATATGGCGCAGGTTATGTTGCAGCCGTTAAATTCGGCGCGGGTGAGATCATAGATCCAAGGCCGTTCGCAGTTGGATCGATAGTTGATACTTTCAAAAAATACAATCATCTTTCAAAGATACTTCCGGCGATGGGGTATGGAGGAAAGCAGATAAAAGAACTTGAGGAGACGATTAACAAATCTGACGCGGAACTTGTCATCGTTGGGACGCCAATAGATCTTGGCAGGGTTTTAAAGATGAACAAACCTTCCTTAAGGGTCAGATACGAACTCGAAGAAATCGGAAAACCAAATCTCGAAGATGTGATATCCGATTTCCTCAAGTCAAATAAAATCTAAGAGTCGGGGCGTCGAGCCCCGCTTTTGTTTCCTTCATGATCTAAAAGCCACAATTTTCTCCACTGCCCGCCACCGTAATTTCCAATAGTACCGTCTGATTTCACAACGCGATGGCAAGGAATTATTATGGCCATTGGATTTTTACCCACAGCACTTCCAACCGCTCTAACTGCTTTTGAATATCCGATCGATATTGCTATATCCTTGTAAGAGACGACTTTTCCAAAAGGTATATTAGCCATCTCGTTCCAAACGCGCTTTTGAAAATCTGTCCCATTAAGGATGTAATTGATCGAAAAAATCTTTCTTTTTCCTGCAAAGTATTCATCCAACTGGAAGATGCAATTTTGAATCTCACGAGAATTGTAGTTTGCCTCTTGGATCTCGTCTGTAAAGTCAACGGAATAAATAAGATCATCGGTACCCGTTATTTTTATTGTGCCTATTGGAGATTTGTAATATGCAATTTCAAAGTTTGACATATTTTCACCTCATCGTCGACGTTTCCATAGGCTACCCGCTACAAGCCATGCGCCTGTTTTTTTCATGTGCTATTTTACCATCTTTGTGCATCAGTTATATACTTAAATAACTTTAAAAGTCGAATGTTCATTTAATTTAAGCGAAGGGCAGGATGCCCTCGAGATGGCCTTCGCAGCGGAGCGAGGACAGACATCGAGTGGGACACCTGCCGCAGCGATGATTCGAAATTTAAAACTGGTTTAGTATATTTTAACCGCGTAGAGATAATCATTTAACGATCCTATGTAGATGGTATCATCATTTCCTAAAGCCGGAACGGAATTAACGAAACTTCCCAGTTTGTATTGCCACAAAAGTGTGCCGGATGTGTCGAGGGCGCATAAATATCCGTTTTGAGTTCCAAAATACAAAATGCCATTTTTGCCTAAGGAAACGGTTGTCGGAAATCCATCTGTTTTGTAAAACCAATTCATGTGGCCATTACTTATTGCGCAAACATATCCTGTTGGATTGAATCCGCTTTGATCTGTAATGGCGTAAACGGTTCCTTCTTGTGAAATGATGGGCGTGCCATTCACGTTACCGCCTATGTTGATCGTCCACAACAATTTCCCGCTTTTGTCTAAAGCGTAAAATTCGCCATTCTCAGTTCCAAAGTAAATTGTTCCGTCATTTCCGACTCCAACGCTTCCATCTAACATAGAACCACTTTTGTATTCCCATATCAATTTTCCGTCTTTCTCAAGTGCGTAAACGTTACCTGCAACGTTTGAAAAATACACGGTTCCATTTTCTCCAACAACCGGATTCGATCTGATCGGAGCGTTGGTTTTGTATTCCCATATCAATTTTCCGTTTTGATCTAAAGCGTATAGCGTGCCTGAATTGTTTCCGAAATAAATTACGCTGTTTGAAATTGCCGCGGTAGAATTTATGGAATCATCTGTTTTAAATTTCCAGATAAAATGACCGTCTTTGCCCACAGCATAAAAATAGCCGTTGTTGGTGCCAAAATACAAGTTTCCGTTTTCACCGATTGAAGCACCGGAAAATATCTGCCCTCCGGAGGTAAAATTCCATTTCAACTTTCCATCTGGATTTATTGCGTACATCTTTCCATCGTAAGAACCTACGTAAATTGTTCCATCATTTCCCAAAGCAGGTGATGCAAGTATATGTCCTTCTGTTTTGTAAGTCCACCGGACAATGGAACTTGTCGAGTTGACATTTTTACCTGGAGAAGGTATCAAAAATCTGCCGATTACTATGATCCCTACAAGTATAACCGACCATAAAAACCACCACGAAATTTTTTTGCTGTTCATATCTCTACCATCTCAAAGCCGAATTTCAAACGACTTAAAAGATTTTGAACATCTTTGACCTTGAAGAAATGAGAAATTTCCTCTTCATCTGTCACGCTAACCTCTTGTTGATTCATTTTTTAGAAGCAAAGAAAGATCTCCGAAATTGAGGAAAAGTTGATCGAGATTTTTCAAAAATCCCAACCTGTTCAACCTGAGATCCTCTCTCGGAGACATGACAAAAACGGTGTCAAAATACTCATCTATTGAAGGTTTTAACGATCTGAGATGTTCAAATGCTTCCTCGTAATTGAGATGTTCAAGTGCCTCTTCAACTTTTGGCTTCGTCTCGACGTACGCTGAGAAGAGTTTTTTCTCATGATCGTCGAACAGATCAACATGATACTCAAACGAGTCATGGCTTTTGGATATGTTATGAACCCTTGTGTAAGCAATTATGAAGTCTTCAAATCCCGCTTCTTTTCGGCTTTTTTCAATGGCTTGCGCCGAAAGTGCCGATCTGAACGGCTTGTTCCATAATTCAAGAACCGCTTTTGAAACATCCTGGGATATGTTTAAATTTTCTCTCAAAATAACATCGAGTCTGCCCTTGAAAAATGCGGTTAAATTGTCCATAGAAACTTTTTTGCCCAGAATATTTTCAACGATTGAAACGATCTCTTTTAAATCCAGATCCCATTCAAAATTGTTTAAGATTCTGAGTATCGCAAAGACTTTTTTCCTCAAGGCGTAAGGATCACGCGATCCAGATGGAATTTCTCCTATGGCGAAATTTGCAACAACGGTATCAATTCTGTCGGCAATTCCGATTACCGCTCCTATCGTGTCGGAAGGAAATTCTCCTTCGAGTCCATCAGGTACATATTGTTCTTTTAAGGCAAGCGCAACCCTTGGATCTTCATTTTTGGCATAGATACTTCCCATAATTCCTTGAAGTTCCGGAAATTCGTATATCATGTTCGTTCCAAGATCGCTCTTTGACAAAATTGCGGCTCTTTCGACGATTTTTAATTCTTGATCACCGAAGTTCAGAAAGGTCCCGATTTTCAGGGCTATTTCTTTGATCCTTTCAACTTTATCCATCAAAGTGCCAAGGTTTTTCTGGAAGGTCATATCCGCAAGTTTTTCGTTGAAATGATCAAGTGGATATTTAAGATCTTCCATCTGATAAAATTTTGCATCCGAAAGTCTTGCGTTTATGACCTTTTCGTATCCGTTTTTTACATTTCCAGCACGCGAAGCGGGACCGTCCTGAAAGGCCAAAAACTCTTTTGAAACTTTTCCGTTCTTTCTTGTTATGAAAGTCCTTTGATGATGCCTGAGCACAGTCCTTAAAACAGGCTCCGGCAAGGTGAGGTAATCTGTTTTAAACTGTCCGATGACAGGCTGTGGATATTCCGTTATCATCGATATTTCATGCACAAGATCGTCATCTTTCATGACTTCAAGTCCGCAACTTTCTATTTCATCCAAAATCATCTTTTCTCTTTCATCGGTTTTGATGATGATCATGAATTCTTTCATCATCTTTTCGTAATCGCCAGCGAATCTGACGGTTATCTCTCTGTCCAAATATCTGTGAGATTTTGTGACATTCGAAGCATTTTTACCCATGAATTCAAACGGAACGATCTCTTCGTCGATGATTGAAATCATGGAGTGAACGGGGCGTGTGTATGAGAATTCTCCGTTTCCCCATTTCATCGGGCGGGTAAATTGAAATGAATTTAAGATGGTTAAAAGTGTTTGCGGAAGTACTTCTTTGGTCTTCATCCCTTGATCGAATTTTTTCAGAAAAACGTATTTCCCGCCTTCAGATTCGGATATTTCGATATCCGAAAGTTGAGCGTTGTTTGATTTTAAAAATCCTTCGAGCGCTTTTGTCGGCTTTCCGTCTTTGAAGGCAACATGTTCGGATGGTCCTTTTTTTGTCCAAGTGGCATCACGCTGCGTCAGGGCTATATCGTGAATTAAAAAGCCAAATCTTCTTGGAGTTGAAAAAACATCTATTTTACCGTGATCTATTCTTGCTTTTTCAAGGGCATCTTTAAGGTTAGTTTCAAGCGTATTCAAAATCATTTCTATATCTGCCGGAGGCATCTCTTCAAGCAACAATTCGAAAAGATATTCAGACATTTGCAACACCTACTTTTAGGAAATTTTCAGCGCACTTTTTGGCCATGATCCTTATCCTTGATATGTAATTTTGTCTGTGAGAAACGGAGATGGCACCGCGCGCATCAAGTAAATTGAACACATGAGACGATTTTATTATCTCATCGTAAGCAGGCCTGTAAAGATTGACCTCTATCAATTTTTCAAATTCTTTTGAATGTTTCTCGAAGAGATCGAAAAGCATTTGCGTATCGGCGATTTCAAAGTTGAATTTTGAAAATTGCCTCTCGTTTTCCAGGTAAAGATCTCCGTAAGTGGTGTTTTCATTCCATTTAAGATCGTAAACGTTTTCTATGCTTTGAAGGTACATGGCTATTCTCTCGACGCCGTACGTTATCTCCAGAGGAATTCTTTTGAGTTCTACTCCTCCGAATTGTTGAAAATAGGTGAACTGCGTTATCTCCATTCCATCTAACCATACTTCCCAGCCTATGCCCCATGCGCCAAGCGTCGGAGATTCCCAGTTGTCTTCGACAAATCTTATGTCATGATCTTTTATCCCGAGACCCAGCGTTTCGAGCGATTCGAGGTAAAGGCCCTGGGAATCTTCGGGAGAGGGCAGAATCACAACCTGATATTGGAAATATCTTTGCATCCTGTTTGGATTATCGCCGTACCTGCCATCGGTAGGCCTCCTGCACGGTTGAACAAAGGCGAATCTTCCATCCTTTTGATGCAAAACGTTGAAAAAAGTCGTCGGATGATATGTGCCTGCTCCCATCTCCATATCGTACGGTTGATCTATCACCGCTCCGTTTTTAGACCAAAATTTGTTCAATTTGGATATCAACTCTTGGACATTCATCAAAAATCTTCCTCTCGTATGACTTTGGCACATCTTGAACAAAGTGTTGGATACGCTTTGTCCTGACCGACGGTTTCGGAATATTTCCAGCATCTTTCGCACTTTTGTCCATGAGCATGTTTGACTTTCACGTCGAGATCTTCTCCTTCGACTATTGAAACGGACGAAACTATCATTACATTTGCGAGATCAGGCTCAACGCTTTTCAACACTTTGAACAATTCTCCATCGGCTTTTATGTCAACTTCTGCTTCGAGAGGATGACCGATGTGTCCGTTTTGTCTTTCCTCTTCAAGCGCTTTTAAGACCACATCACGTACATTTCTTATCTTTGACCATTTTTCCAAAATGAAATTATCACTTTCCCTTACTTCAGGCCAATTTTCCAGATGGATGCTTTCAAATTTTTTGAACGGTATCGTCGTGTATATCTCTTCTGTTGTAAATGGAATCATCGGAGCAAGTATCTTCAAAAGGCTCATTCCGATCTCGTAAAGGACCGTTTGTGCCGATCTGCGATCGTGAGAATTTTTTCCTTCGGCGTAAAGTCTGTCTTTGAGGATGTCGAGGTAAAAAGCGCTCATGTCTATCGTTATGAAATCAAAAACAGCATGATATACCTTGTGAAAATCAAAATCATCGTAATATTGGGTTACGTTCTTTACAAGTTCATTTAAAAGTTCCAATGCATACCTGTCTATCTCGATCAAATTATCGACTTTGTCTTTTTGAGGATCGAAATCGGCAAGATTTCCAAAGACGAATCTCAAAACGTTTCTGACTTTTCTGTAAGCGTCAACTTGCTTTTCTATTATACCTGTGGATATCCTTACGTCATTTTTGTATTCAGTAGAAGAAACCCACAATCTAAGCACATCCGCACCAAATTTTTTTATGATATCAAGTGGATCTATGACATTTCCGAGAGATTTTGACATCTTTTGATCGTTTTCATCTCTTATGAATCCATGCGTAAGGACGTTGTCGTAAGGTGGCCGGTTGTCCCTTATCATGCCAAGCAAAAGTGAAGAATGAAACCATCCTCGATGTTGATCGGTGCCTTCAAGGTAAAGTGCGGCGGGATATAATCCACGTGGCTTTAAAACGGCCTCGAAAGATGATCCCGAATCTATCCACACATCCATGACATCGTATAGTTTTTCGAATTCATCTCCACCGCATTCTTGACATTTGTATCCTGGTGGAAGCAATTCTTTTGCCTCGTATTTGTACCACGCATCTCCACCTTCACGCTTAACTATCTTTGCGACATGTCTTATCACATCGGCATCCATTATGACCTTTCCGCATTTTTTGCATCTGAAGGCGGGTATTGGCATACCCCAGTCTCTCTGGCGCGAAATGCACCAGTCCGGTCTCGTTTCGATCATCGAATGGATTCTGTTTTCTCCCCATGAAGGTATCCATTTGACATCTTCTTCTATCGCTTTGAGTGTTTTCTTTCTGAGATCGTTTTTGTCAACGGAGATGAACCACTGTTCCGTTGCCCTGAATATCAAAGGTTTGTGACACCTCCAGCAATGCGGGTAAGGGTGGCTGAAATTTTCTTCGGCAACAAGCATACCGGCATTTTTAAGGTCCTTTATTATAATTTCTTCTGCCTTTTTTATGCTCAAGCCTCCATATTTTGGAAGATCCGGCACGTAATTTCCGTAATCGTCAACGGGCGAAAAGATTTCAAGTCCGTATTTTTTACCCGTCATGTAATCCTCTTCGCCGTGCCCGGGTGCCGTATGAACTGCGCCGGTTCCGGTTTCGGTTTCCACATAATCGGCCATGACCACCGGAACTCCATTTCCATAGAGAGGTTCAAGTAATTTTTGAAGTTCAAAGGTACTTCCCTTTGCCTCGCCGGTTATTTCGTAATTTTGAATGCCGGCTTTTGTCATCACGGAACTGACAAGTGCTTTAGCCATAAGCCATCTTTCACCATCGATCTTAACCCACGAATAATCGACGGCAGGATTTAGCGCGACAGCCCTGTTGGCGGGTAATGTCCATGGAGTTGTGGTCCATATTATGATGAACTTGTGAGGATCGTCTTTGAATTTGAATTTAACATAAATGGATCTGGATGTCTCGTCTTTGTATTCAACTTCTGCTTCTGCCAAAGCGGTATGATCGACGGTACACCACATCACAGGTTTGTTTTCCCTGTAAACCATGCCTTTTTCAACGGCATCTGCGAAGACTTCGTAAATGGCACTTTCGTAACTTTTATCCATCGTAAGATACGGTTTGTCCCATTCTCCAAAAATACCGAGACGTTTGAATTGCTCTCTTTGCACGTCAACGTATTTTTTGGCATAATCTGCGCACATCTTTCTTATGTCCATGCGTTGCATTGACTTTATCTTATCGCCCAGATCAAGCGCAACTTTATGCTCTATCGGTAATCCATGCGTATCCCAACCCGGAATGTACGGTGAATCATATCCGCGCATTGTCTTGTAACGCACGACGATATCTTTGAGTACTTTATTCAAAGCCGTTCCTATGTGTATGCTGCCATTTGCGTATGGAGGGCCATCGTGCAAAACGTACTTTGGAGCGCCATCACGATTTTTCCTTATTTTATCGTAAATTTTGGATGACTCCCATTGCTTGAGAATCTTTGGCTCTTTTTCAACAAGATTTGCTTTCATGGGTATTACTTCAACCGGCAGGTTCAGCGTATTTTTGTAATCCATTCAATCCTCCAAGAGTTCTTTGACTTTTCTTTTCATTTCACTCATATTTGAAGATTTCACCACATAATCATCGGCAGCCCAACTTGATAAATCGCTTCTGTAATGGGAATAGGCCGTCAATATTAAAATTTTAACCGGTTTTTTCATTTCTCTTATCTTTCCGGCAACATCGAGTCCATTCAAGTCTGGCATTTCAATGTCCAAAGTTACAAGATCGACGTTATTTGATGCAAGATATGCAAGAGCCTCTGTACCATTTTTGACCGTGAAAACTTTGTAACCTTCATCTTCTAACTCTTCCTTGATCAACATTCTTACTGGCTCTTCATCTTCTACCACAAGGATGCTTTTTTGATCTGTTTTCATTTCAAACCTCCTTTAAATCAAATTTGTTTCGGAATCTGGACGGTGAAAGTTGTTCCGCTTTCCGCATCGCTTTTAACGTTTATCTTGCCATAATGTTCGTCTTCAACTATTTTTCTGCATATGGCAAGACCCAGACCAGTTCCGTACGTCTTTGTCGTGTAAAAAGGCTGAAAGATACTTTCTATCTTATCCGGCGGAATGGGTACACCGTTGTTCCAAACATCGACGTAGATATGATTATCGTCAGAATAAACCTTTATCTTTATGACGCCACTGCCAGTCATCGCCTCAAACGCGTTTTGTACAAGATTTATTATGACTTCTTTGAAATGATCCGGTTCGATCTTCGTACATGGATCTTTTTCATCTTTTTCAAATTCTATTTTAACACCCTGAAGTTCAAACTTTTCAAAATACGTATCAACCACATCTTTCACAATTTGATTCAAGCATGACAAAACGAAATTTCCATGCTTTTCGTTGCGACTGAATTCGAGAGTTTGATTCACCATTTTTTCGAGCCTTTTCACTTCGTCTAAAATTATATCTATGTATTTGGATATTTTATCGTCATTTGTTATTTTTTTTGCCCTTTGGGCAAAACCTCCTATGGCTGAAAGCGGGTTTCTTATCTCATGGGCTATTTTGGCAGACATCTCTCCAAGTACGGCAAGCCTTTCTCTGTTTCTTAATTCGATCTCGAGCATATGCCTGCGCGTTACGTCTTCAAACATCGCTATGTATCCCGTTATCACATCCACATTTTGTTCTTTAAGCGGAGAGAAGGTCATGTTAAGGAAGAATTCCTTCCCTCCAAATTTGAAATTGTAATCCGTAAGGCTTATCGTCTCTTTGGTATCGTAAACCTTTTGGGCCACGGTTAAAATATCTGCAAACTCAGGTCCAAGGATGTTTGTATCCGCATTTATCATTTTTGATTTCTCGAAGCCAAAGAGTTCAGAACTCTTTTTGTTCCATTCGAGTATTACGCTTTCTCTGTTGACGACCATTATGGCCACATCCAAATTTTCGAGTATGTTTTGAAGAAAGTCCTTGAAATATTCGGCGGAACTTCTTTGCTTTTCAAGATTTATGGTTTTGTCAACAAGTTCGGCATAACTTTTCAAAGATTCTATCGTCAATCCGACACTTTCGGAAAAAATTCCAAGCATGTCTATCATATCATCGGTTATAGGCGTGTTCGTGTACTTGTTGTCGAGTATTATGGCACCGTAAACGTCTCGCCTTCCGACAAGAGGTATGCAAACGAATTCTTTAACCCCGAGAAGTCCAAGCAAATCTGAAAACTCTTCTCCTCTTTGGGCAGTCAGCATGGGAGTGACGTGGACGATCCTCGATCTGTTTATGACGCGGTCGAAGATGTAATCTCCCGTGTAAGAAAATACCTTTCCGTTCGCGTAAGATGTTAATCCTCCGGAAAGATCGACTCTTAACGCTTCTTCTTGCAGGTAATGAGCGAAATCCGCATATTTTTCTTCATCTGCTTTTGCGCTTCCCCATGCGGATGGTACTTCTTTTTCGGAGGTCGGGCCAAGCCATTCTTTTGCGACGAGCACCCTTAACTCTTCATCCTTTTCAAGTAAAAGTGCCCTGTTGAATTTAAAGCCGGAATTAGATGTTAAACCTATTAGCACGATCTTGTAAACATTTTTCATGTCTTGCGTGTGCCGCAAAGCCTGCAGGATCTTTTGAAGCGCGTTAAGAAGCCTTACCTGTTCCATCTGGTATTTTATGTAATCTTCGCTTTGTTTCTGAATTTTTTTAAGATCTTCATTTTCTTTTTCGAGTTTGGTGTAAAGTTCTATCTGGGTTATAGCCATTTTCAGGCGATTCGCGATAGAAACGAGTAATGACAAATCAAATTCGTCAAAATGTCTGTATGTTCTGTAAAAATCGGTGTTTTTTCGGTTCATAAGCATCATAACGCCTATGAGTTGATTGTCACGGATTATAGGCACTCCGATTGTTGATTTAACCGGAAAGGAAAAGATATCCAACGTCGCCCTCGGATCGATTTTCGATGATGTCGAAAGCAAAGGCTCTTTGCTTTGGGCTATCCAGCCCACCATTCCATATCCTATCTCGATTCTTCTTTTGAGAATTTCCTCCTCCGATATGCCGGAGGTGTATGAAAGAATAAGTTCTTTGTCACCTATGAGCCATATCGTACCTCTTTCTGCATTTGACACTTCAACGGCAAAGTCAAGTACTTTTTTGTACAGTTCATCGATATTTGTACTTACCGTTCCTATCTCGTTGTCAAGTTTTTCCATCGCAACGAGTTTAGACATGGTAGCACGGTTACTTTCGTCTTCGAGTAATATCTTAAGTAAAGTTGCTATTTGCGAGCATTGAAAAGGATCAAGCGTTTTACCGGTATCAATGGCAACAAGTCCTATGAGTTTATCACGCTCTCTTATCGGAATCGCCATTTTTCCTTTGTATTCGAAAGGAGATGAAAGTTCTGAATTCAAAGTATCAATTTTTATCTTGTATTCTTCAGGCTTAAGATTATCCGAAGAAAACATAAGCCTTAACTGTTTGTATTCTTCTTCGTAGACGTAAAGACAAACAAATACCGATCCGGACATACTTCGGATCAAATCCGACATTATCTTTAAGCGATTTTCAAAATTATTTTGGTTAAAAATCTCGAGAATTTGTTCAAAATTCGTCAGCATTAAAAACCTCTTTGAAATCATCTTTTATTTTCTCAACATGGGTGCCCATCCAGTAAACTCTCCCACAATTCGGACACTTTTTGAAATGATCTGCCGAAAGAAAAACTCTTTCGGGAATAACGGTCTTGACTTCTTCCACATTCACATCGATAAGTTCGGTGTTGCATTCAACACACCTTGTAAATGGTTTTATTTCTTTGGAGATCGAGTATCTTATCTCAAGTTCTTTAAGTTGTGATTTCCAGTCATCTGCGAATATGAGAAAAGATTCTCCATCATAATTTCCCCATCTCTTCCTCGATCTCGTCAGGAAAATTCTGTCAGGTTCGCATTTGCCACTCCATGGTTTTGAGTCAAAGCCAAGCAAGCGGAGTTTTTTCATAAGCTTTCCTATGGTATCATCACATAAGAAGTTTTTCATATTAGAATTATAACATTAGAGGTGATACTTTTGATAACGGCTCTTTCGCCGATGGCGGGTGTAACAGACAGGAGTTTCAGGAAACTATGTGCATCGATGGGTGCGGATTTAACTTTTACCGAGATGATAAGTGTAAACGGACTTGTAAGAAAAAACAGAAAAACAATTGCCATGCTGCCTGAAGGAGAGGATAAGAGTGTAATTCAGTTATTTGGCAATGACCCTGTGATCTTCGCGAAGGCCGCAGAACAGGTCAAAGATAAATCACTTTGGATAGACGTGAATGCGGCCTGCCCGGTCCATAAGGTCACAAAACGTGGATATGGATCGTCTTTGATGAGAAAACCTGAACTTTTGAGAGATATAGTCAAAGCAATAGTTTCAACCGGATCGAAGGTTTCCGTCAAGATTAGAATCGGATGGGAAGATCAAAAGAACTTTTTGGATGTTGCGAAGGCTGCGGCCGAAGGCGGCGCATTTTTGGTCACAATTCATGGAAGAACAGTCGAACAATTGTACGCTGGAAAGGCAGATTGGACGCCGGCAAAAATTTTGAAAGAAAATTTGAAGATAAAAGTTGGCGTGTCCGGGGATATTTTCTCGCCGTATGACGTTGTGAATGCTTACAGGGAAACCAATGCCGATTATATTTTCATTGCAAGAGGTGCGATCGGAAACCCGTGGATTTTCAAACAATCGAAAGATTTGCTTGAAAAGGGAGAATTTTCATATCCGTCTTTTGAAGAAAAAAGAGATATAATAAAAAAGCATCTTGAAATGGAGATATTGGAACATGACTTTCGTGGTATAATGATATTTAGAAAGTTTTTTGTGAGGTACATGAAAAATCTTCCCGATTCTCATGATTTAAAGGAAAAAATTATGAGAATAACGGATCGAGATGAATTAGAAGATCTTTTAGATTCTTATTTTGGCAAGCTTATCTCTTGCGAACAAGGAGGCGTTGAAGGTGGAAACACTAAAGGTTAGTTCCAAGTCAAATCCCAATTCAGTTGCAGGTGCAATTGCAGGTGCGCTGGGCAAGGAAAGCACGGTTGAAATTCAAGCAATAGGTGCCGGTGCGGTAAATCAGGCGGTCAAAGCCATAGCAGTTGCGAGAAGATTCATCAACGAGAATGGGAAGGATATAGGCATGATACCCGGTTTTGTAGAAATTGAAATAGGCGGAGAAAAAAGAACAGGGGTATCTATGAAAATATTCGTAACCGGACCATTCCAGAAAGAAAAGAGCGATCAACAAACAAGTTCAAATGTATGATCGTGAGGAAGATATAAAGTAGATAAACATCAAAGTGCGCTGAAGATGAGAATCTTTGGCGCACCGTTTTTTGAAATCACAGGATGAAGGGAGGTTTAAGCGTTGAAGGGTGAAAATAAACTCAGCGTCGGAGGGCAGGCTGTAATAGAAGGAGTCATGATGAAAGGACTCAAAACCGTCGTTGCCGTCAGGAAGAAAGATGGAACAATAGCGGTTTCGGATTACGGAGAGATGGTTAGGCCAACCGGATGGAAAGGATGGCCATTTATTCGCGGAACTTTTGTCCTTTACGATTCGCTTGTAAGCGGTATAAAAGCCTTGAATCTTTCCGCAAACATATCTGGAGACGAAAATTCTCAACTAACCACGAAAGATATATTCTTTGCGCTTTTAGTCGCATTTGGAATGGCGATAGGACTTTTTTCTATACTGCCGGTGCTTATAACATCAATTTTTGCGCCTCTGAGACAAAATGGCTTTTGGTTTGCGCTTGTTGAGGGCGGAATAAGAACTGTCATATTTTTGCTTTACATATGGATAATAGCGATGTTTCCGGATATAAAAAGGGTATTTCAATATCATGGAGCAGAACACAAATCCGTCTTCACGTATGAAGCCGGAGAAGCACTCACGGTTGAAAATGCAAGAAAATATTCGACACTTCATCCGAGATGTGGAACGAGTTTTCTTATGATAACGATGATCGCTGCGATAATAGTCTTCAGCATCGTCGGTGGAATTGATCCCATGATGAACATATGGTGGAAAATAGTATCAAGGATAGTCTTGATACCTGTGGTTGCAGGTCTTGCGTATGAATTTCAAAGAATGACTGCAAAGCACCTTGACAATATTTTTTTCAGAGCACTTGCAAAACCCGGGTTATGGCTTCAGAAGTTCACGACAAAAGAACCAGATGATGCTCAACTTGAAGTCGGCCTTGCGGCATTAAAAGCCTCTTTAAATGAAGAAGTTCAAAGTGTTCAGGTCAAACAAACGGTAACAGGCGAAACATTAAGCAGTCAGCGATGATTGCTTATGTTTCGTTTTTCACCGAACGGGTTGTTTTGACATTTGATACGTTTTCGAGACTTTCTCCTTTTGACTCTTTCAAAAGCATGGTCGTTAGAATTCCGGCGAAAGATATGGCCGAAATGATGATGAAAGTCCGATTAAATCCAATGGATGCTATTACGATCGGGAAAAGTAAAGTTCCTAAAAATGCTCCTACTTTTCCTATGCCGGCTGAAAAGCCATGACCTGTCGTTCTGTATTCTGTGGGGAATAATTCGGACGGCATGACAAAGGTGGTGGTGTTGGGTCCAAATTCCGTGAACAAATAACTTATCCCGTAAATGGCGAAAAACAAGCCTATTTGTTTTTCAATTGCCGGAAAAATTCCGAGCATTAAAAAGGATACCCCCATTATCATAAATCCGATAAGTTGTATCGATTTTCTGCCAATTTTATCTATAAGTAATATCGATAGTATGTATCCCGGAACCGCAAAGATTAAAAATATCAAAAGCGTGTAGAGTATCTTTGATTCAAGCGTCATCGCAGAAGAAAGTGCGTTAAGCACGATTGGAGTGGAAATGGTATTTCCGTAATACGCGTAGTCGAGCAAAAACCAACTTCCCGCTGTTCCCAAAAGCGTGATCATGAGATTTTTATTTTTGAAGAAGTTCATAAGATTGCTGCGCTTCTTACACGACGATTCTTCACTCTTTAAATTCACATTTTGGCCGGTGAATTTTGAGGCTGCCTGTGCCGCCTTTTGTGTATCGCCGAGTACCTGAGAGGTAAATCGCGGAGATTCAGGGATTTGTCTTCTCAAGTATATAACCATCAAAGCGGGAATCGCTCCTATTCCTAACATCAATCGCCATGAAAAATCTTGATTGATGTTCAAACCAAGTAAACCGAGCGCAATAAGAGGTCCTGCGATAAGTCCTAAAGCCTGCATGGAGAAAACAAGACTGACAAGTTTACCGCGGTCCTTTTTGTTCGAATATTCGCTCATTATAACGGCACTTACCGGATAATCTCCGCCTATACCGATTCCAAGCAAAAATCTTGACAGCAAAAGCCATGTGAAATCCGGTGAGAATGCGGATAATATGGCACCAGCGGCCATTATCATGGCCTCAACACCGTAAACCGTCTTTCTACCAAATCTATCCGCTATTCTGCCAAAAACGACTGCCCCAATTAACGCAGATACAAGAGAAATACTTCCGAGCATTCCTATTTGAGCGTTGTCTAATTTCCATAAAGGCGCGATGAGGGATATCGCTATGCCTATTATGAAAAGGTCATAGGCATCGGTGAAAAACCCCATTCCCGACACAAACATGGCCTTAAAATGATGTTTACTTAACTGTGCATTATCAAGGTAATCTTCTACACTTTTCATTTTCTCACCTCAATTGCCAATATGCGCTTCGATCTTTATCACAGTTTTATCTATCTTTCTTTAAGGTTAAATTTTTATTAAAATATAAAAACAGGCGCTTAAAAGCGCCTGCAAAAAAGTTATGAGATTTCGAGTAAATCTTAATCGTAATTCAAACGCGTTTTTTCATCGGTCATGGTTGGAGCCAAAAGCGTTTTCCATTCCGGTGATTCCCAACTTTTAAGATTTACATGTGTAGTGTAATACTTTTGTGGTATCGGATGCGTACCGACTACAACTTTTATGCCGTATTTTTCTTCTATGAATTTTTTGAAGTAATCGACATAAGGACACGGAGGATAGCCGACAAGCATACCTGTGGCTAAATGTATTACATCCACGCCATTCTTTTTCATCTCGGCCGGAGCGTATTCTATATTGCCGCCGGGACATCCTCCACACGTTGTGTATCCAACCACCTCAACTTCCTTCCCTTTGTAGATGCTAAAGGCTCCTTCACGATTTTCAAGGGATCTGAAACATTTTCCCCCAGCGCATGAACGGTAACGATCACATATTATTATTCCTATTTTGACTTTTTCCATCCTTTTCCTCCTCACTTATATTGAAAAGCCTACAGCGTATCCGTCTCTTACGGCCTCAGGAAGTTTTGCAACTCTTACGGTATCTCCGACGAAATGCGTCGGGACGGGAAGATTTTCAAAAGTTCTTGGCTTTCCTCCAAAAGCCACAACGAAACTGTCAAAGTTTAATTCTTCAGACTTTCCATCTTTTTTGAATTGAACAGAATTTTGAGACAAAGATTCTATCTTTGCATTTGTGATGATCTTAACGTTATGGGCGTTAAGTTCCTTCAGAAGGTATGATTTGCTTATAGGCTCCATTCCTATTGCCACATCTGGCAACATTTCCACGATGGAAACTGAATTGCCATTATCCGCAAGATAAAGGGCAGTCTCGCACCCTACAAGGCCACCTCCGCCGACCACCACCTTTTTCCCTTTTGGCAATTTTCCGTTCAAAATATCCGGATAGATCATCACATTTGGTCCATCTATGCCTTTAACGGGTGGAATTAGCGGATCCGATCCTACCGCAACAATGACCTCATCGGGATTTTCATTCATAACCATTTTTCCGTCTGCAAGCGTTGAAAGCCTGATATCGATCTTTAAATCTTCAAGGACCTGTTTGTAATAGTCGATTAGCCATCTCATCTTTTCCTTTCCAGGAGGTACCGATCCTATTCTAACGACACCGCCTATTTCTTTTTCTCTTTCGAAGATCACAATCTTGTGTCCTCTCATGGCTGACACCCTTGCGGCCTCAAGCCCCGCGGGTCCGGCACCGACGATCACGATCTTTTTGGCTTTTACCGGAGGAACAAGCATTTCGTACGATTCGCTCTTTCCAACATTCGGATTCATCCCGCACCTTATGGCAGTTCCCATCATGTGCCTTGAGACTATACACTCGGAGCATCCGACACATTTGCGAATTGTCTTTTCTTTGCCGTACATCGTTTTGATCGGCCAATCCGGATCGGCTATTAGCGTTCTTCCCAATGCAACGATATCTGCCGTACCACCTTTTAATATCTTTTCGGCGACTTCTGGCTCTCTTATCATGCCAACCGCTATGATGGGAATCTTTACCCCTGAGTCCTTTATTATCTTTGCAAGGTTAGATCTCCACGCCTGTGGATAGCCCATTGGCTCTAACCTTTTTTCCTTGTCTCCGAAACCGACATCCGCATGAACCGCGACGTATCCGTACTCTTCAAACTTTTTTGCTATTTCGACGCCCTCTTTTTCGGGCCTTATCCCGCCATCAACGTAGTCTATAACCCCTAAACGTGCACTTACGGGATAATTTCCGCAAAGCGATCTTATCTTATCAATGAGGAGTTTTGCGAATTTAGTTCTATTTTCTGTTGAACCGCCATACTCGTCGGTTCTTTTGTTTGCAAGAGGAGACAAGAATTGATCTACCAGAAGGCCATGGGCAGATTCTATTTCAACGCCGTCAAAGCCTGCACGCTTTGCTATAAGAGCGGCTTTTGCAAACTTCATCGCAACCTCTTCTATCTCATCGATTGTCATCACGTGGGGATGGAGTCCATCTGGCCTTAACTTAACGTCCGATGGCGCGATGATCGGAGGATGAGATCCCATAAGACCGGGGTGCGTAAGTTCTACAAAGGCAAAGGCACCGTACTTGTGTATCTCTTCTGTCAATCGGCTCAGACCCGGGATATAACTTTCGTCGTCGAATCTCGGCTGTGTTGCACCTTCCATCGTTGAAGGATAATCTATACAGGCATTTTCGATCGTTACAAGGGCCGCACCGCCCTTTGCACGTCTGGAATAATGATATATCATCTCATCTGTAACCTCGCCAGTTGAGGAGGCAAGGTTTGTTGAGACCGGCGGAAAAATTATTCTATTTTTTAGAGTAAGATTTCCAAACCTTATTTTCGTAAAAAGAGATTCATACATAAAACTTCCTCCTTTTTGTCATCATAAATTTTATCCGCATTTTTAATTTTCAATTGTCAATTTAACAGACTTTTCACTCTTTACTCATCACACGTTACTCGTCACTGTTCTCTTCCCGATCTCTAATGTCTTTTTGTGCGTCGGCTTCAGCATTTGCCCTTCGGTGTCTGGTCCTCGCTGCGCAGCGTCGGCCACCTCTCGGCATCATGCTCTCCGCCTCTGTCCGCCTTTTCTACGCGCTACCCGCTACCTGTTACGAGCTGTTTTACCGATCACGCGTCACTGTTTTGTTTTTGCCATAGGCTATTGGCCATATGCTTTTTTGTGCGTCGGCTTCAGCATTCGCCCTTCGGTGTCTGGTCCTCGCTTTGCTGCGGAGGCCACCTCTCGGCATCATGCTCTCCGCCTCCGTCTGCCTTTTCTACGCGCTACCGGCTACCCGCTACGCGCCGATATATATCGTGTCTCCCGCCATCTTTATCAAACATTTGTCTGAGAGAGTTTTTTTCAAAATTTCTGTTGCCGTCTTTCCCGTACAATGCAAGGGCACAACTTCCACGCCGGCCGCCTTAAAAATTTTCGAAATTTCATTTATTCTTTCGATACCCGAATTTAAAAGATGAAAGCCTCCCATTACCGTCTGAACTTTGCCCGCTTTTGAAAATATGTTTTCTATGCCCCTGTGGGCACAACCGGTGATAAGGACTTCATCTTTGATGAGATTTATCTCGTCTTCAAAAAGGTCGTGGTGGCCGTTAACTTTGAAATTGGGGTCTATGTTTTCTTCAATGGTGGGGACATCATTTAAGATCGTAAATCCATCTATGGTAGAATTTCCTTCAAGAAGGTGGACGTTGGCCATCTTTTCTATATCCTTCCATTGGTAAGAAAAGCCGGCGAAGCGATCGCCGGAGTATTTCGGTACAAGTGCCTTTTTGTGGAGATAAAGATCGACCTTTCCGGTTTTCGCGAGCATGTAAGGCAATCCTCCGATGTGATCGTAATGACCGTGGCTTATAAAGATCCTTTTCACCTTTGAAAGATCCACGTCCAATTTACCGGCATTTTTTACTGCAACGTCGCTCGTTCCCGTGTCAAAAATCGTCTCATCATCTATCAAAAGAGAAAGTCCATGTTCGGCAAAAAGACCTGGTTTTGCTATATCGTTGCACAGTATGGTCACTTTCATGCTTTTCCCTCCATTTTTGGCTTAACGACAAAAAATCTTTTTTCATGGTAGGAAATTTCTTTGACACTTTTGTCATTTCTCATTTTCGAGATTATCTCCTCCGGCCTGACGTTGAATTTCAGGCATATTTCTTTTATCTGGTCTTCCCTTAATGGATGGCGCTCGCATATCTTCAAAATTTCATCATAAAGATGATCCGGATCTACGTTGAATTCTCCAGATTCATATCCGGCTATCACATAACTTTCGAGTATTTCATGGGCTTTAGCGATGGATTCTTCCTCCGGTATTTCTGCCCATGGCTCTGCGGGAGGACGGATTGGCACATTTATGTAAACTCTGTCCGGATTGACATCTTTTAGAATATCCTTGATTTTTGTGATTTCTTCTTCAGAGTCGTTAAGTCCTTTGACAAGCATTACTTCAATCCAAAGTTGCCCCTTTCTTATCTTTGAAAATTGCTTTAAGCCTTCAACCATTCTTTCAAACTTTATATCTTTGTTGGGTCTGTTTATCTTTAAAAAGGTTTCTTCATTGCCTGCATCCAAAGATGGCAAAACGACATCTGCATTTCTCAGATCCATTCTAACATCTTCATCGTACAAAAGTGCGCCGTTCGTTATAACGGCAACGGGAAAATGGGTAAGTTTTGCCTGATCTATCAAATATCCTATCGATTTGCAAAGCGTGGGTTCTCCTTCTCCCACAAAGGTTATGTAATCGATCGATCTATTTTCTTCCACACTTTGAAAAATCTCTTTTAGGATCTCCTGAGGATCGAAAAAATCTTTTCTTACGTTTGTAAAATGATCCGTTCTACCCAATTGGCAGTAAACGCACGAGTAATTGCACGTTTTTGATGGAATGGGGCTTACTCCCAGTGATCTGCCAAGTCTTCTTGATGGTACCGGACCGTAGACGTATTTCATCACCATTCACCGGGATTATGCCTGTGCTCTCCATGGCCTGATCCTCTTCCCGTACCCCTTCCCATACCTCTTCCGCCACCCATTCCAAAGCCTCTTAAAGCTGGATTTTCAGAATTTGGCCTTATCGCATCGGTTGGACATACTTCCATGCATTTTCCGCATCTTGTGCATACATCGTTATGTATGTAAGCCTTTTTATCTTTCATCTCTATTGCACCTTCAACGGGACAGGCCTTTACACAAATTGCACATCCTTTACACAGATCCTCTTTAACCCATGGCATAAATCTCACCTCTCATTCGAAATATGTTAAACAAACTTTAAATTTCGAATCTTGATTTCGGCAAATATCCTTTGCTTTTTCCACATGCGTCGGCTCCAGCATTCGCCCTTCGGTGCCTGGTCCTCGCTGCGCAGCGTCGGCCACCTCGCGGCATCACGCTCTCCGCCTCCGTCTGTCATTCCAGTCGAAGAACTGGAATCGCCTTTTGCCTTTGGCTGCTTACTCGTTACTGATCACGCGTTACCCGTCACCCGCCACGCGCTACGTGCTGTTTGGCATAATTAAATTTTGGACGATACATTTTCCCACACACGCTTTATCTCATCTGATGCAAGACAATCGTAAAGGATCACGGGCTGCGCATTTTCAGTTGCTCTCTTTACGCACTCATCGTAAGGTATCTTGCCTAAAATTTCGATCTCTTCGGTTTTACAGTATTCCTCAATCTCTTGAGTTTTTGATGGATTTATATCGTATTTGTTCACGACAACACCCATCTTTATTCTGAAATGTCTTACTGTCTCGACTATGCGTCGGAGATCGTGAAGGCCACTCATCGTCGGTTCTGCAACCAAAATCACGTAATTCGTCGATGTTATCGAAGAGGTTGCCGGACATCCGATTCCAGGCGCTCCGTCTATTATCACCAGAGGAATTTGGGAATCGTATGCCACCTTAAGGGCAAGTTTTCTTACTTCGGCTATAAGATCGCCGCTTGTTTCTTCACTTGGCTTTAAAAGCGCATGAACCATCGGGCCGTTGTCGGTTTTAGACAGATAATATTCACCGCTTAAAGATTGGACAAGTTGTAAAGCCTTCGCAGGACATGCTATGGTGCACGCACCGCACCCTTCACAGGCGTATTCTGTTACGGAATAACCGTTGCTGTCAAATTTTATGGCATCAAATCTGCAAACCTGTTCACACACGCCACACATCACGCATTTTTCCTGATCCAATACGGCCTTTTTCGATCCGAAATACTCGTGCTTTTCAATTACCTGTGGCTTTAATATTATGTGCAGATTCGGGGCATCAACATCGCAATCTGCCATAACCCTATCTTTGGCCAGATATGAAAAAGATGCCGATAAGGTGGTCTTTCCCGTGCCGCCTTTGCCGCTTACAATTGCCATTTGAAAGACTAACATTTTGCGATCACTTCTATTCTTTCGAAAAGATCTGAAAATTTGTCAGCGTAATTTTGTGTTTTGGAAAAGAGAAATCCTTTTGAATAATCCCGTGCGATTTTTGGATCGTAAGGAATTGTCATAAGAAGCGGTATTTCCTCTTTATCTAAATATGCCTCTATCTCTTTGTAACTTCCATCATATCTGTTAATGACAACTCCAATGGGAACATTGAACTCACGTGTCGTCTCTATGGCCAGTTTGAGATCGTGAAGCCCAAATGGAGTTGGTTCCGTCACAAGCAAAGCGAAATCTGTGTCATGAACGGTTTCGATAACTGGACAGGAAGTGCCAGGAGGGGAATCAAGCACCACGACATCGACGGCAGGATCGATGTGCTTTTTCAACTGCCTTATTATTCTAACCGGCGATGGTTCCCCTATGTTCATGATACCTTCTCCAAAGATTATTCCTTCCTCTGTCGTGCCTAATTTTATCGTTCCTATGTCCTTTGGCTTTTCGGATATCGCTTTAACCGGACAGACCATCGAGCATACGCCGCAACCATGACAGAGACTGTCGAAGACCATTATGTATTTTGGAGAAACTGTTATCGCCGAAAATTCACAGGATTTTGCGCATATTCCGCAATGTGTGCAGAGATTTCTGTCTATAACCGGCAAAAGGATCTGAACATTTTCTTCATGGTTGTAATTCACGTTAAAAAAGATATGTGCATTTGGCTCTTCCACATCGGTATCAAGCAATTGAATCGTTTTCCCTGCCATGTGCAAAACATAGGCCAAATTCGTTGCCACGGTTGTTTTTCCCGTGCCACCCTTGCCTGAAAGTACCGCGATTTTCATACTTCTTTGAGTTCTCCGTTCTTGAATTTTTCTAATGCCTCTTTTGCGCTGAATCCTCTTCCATCGTAAACTTTGATCTTAGATTCTTTTATGGCATCCATCGCATTTTCACCTGGAATGGCCGAAATTATCGCTGAAACTTTGTTATCTATTGCCAACTGGACAGCCTTTGGACCGGCACCATGTTTTGTTTCTATGTCATTGTTTATGAATTGATATTTCTGATCTTGAAGATCGTAGATCAAAAAATAGGCAGTTCTTGCAAATCTATCTGATATCTTGCTGTCTAAAGACGGCTGATCTACGGCAATCATTATCTTCATGTTTTTTTCCTCCTTAAAAGATTCTAAGGCCGCATTTGCGGCCTTAGATCATTCTTTGTCAAGGTCTTGTATGGCTTTGTTTAATTCTTCGAGTTCAAGTTCGAGTCTCTTCTTCTGGTAATTGTAGAAATCTTTGAGTTCTTCCTTCGTCATGTATCCTCTTCCATAACCCAATCCAAGGCCGTATCCTCTGCCGTAGCCGCATCCTCTACCATAACCTAAACCCAGGCCCAAACCTCTTCCGCGTCCTCTGCCGTATCCTGAGTAGTATTCAAAATCATCTCTCCACATATTTTTTCACCTCTTTTCATTTAAGTTATTTCACATATAAGATTATATCACTTAAAGGAGATGAAGTCAACATGTTTTCCTCGCTGCGCTGCGGAGGTCATCTCGAGGGCATCCTGCGCTGCGCTCACATTAAATAAGCATTCAACTTTTAAAGTAAGTTTGGTATATCTTTATTTTTAGAAAATTTGTTGTATAATTCTGAAAAGGACGGTGATGAATTTGAAGAAGATCATTTTGTTTATTTTGGTAATCACGATTTCAACTTTGGTTTTTGCCACGACCGATATAACGGTTTGGTTCAGTTGGGAAGGTCAAAAAGAATTTCAATCTCTCGTCAACGATTTCAACGCATCACAATCTAATTATCATGTTAATTTTGTCTATATCCCTGATATGACACAAAAATTGCAGATATCCTTAAGTGCCGGCACAGCCCTTCCTGATGTGGCACTCGTTAGGAATGATGTCATAGGAATGCTTGCCTCTGCCAAGGATATAACTCCTGTTGGAAGTGTCGATGCTTTACAGGCATTCACGAAATCTTTTGAATTGAATGGAAAAATTTACGCATATCCTTATTACGCGGATCTTCAAGTTATCTATCTAAATAAAAAGATGTATAACGGTCAAATTCCGGGTTACAATTGGACACTTTCAGATTTGGAGCAGATTGCGTTCAAGATAAAAGAGAGTGGTCATGTTGGTATTGCCATGACCTCTTCTTCGTCATACTTCTTCAATTCTTTTTATGCCGGTTTCAACGGTGGCGTTGTGCCTTTAAAAAATGGAATTCCCATTGTTGATAACAGCGGTACCATGAAGGCGTTCGAATTTTACAATCAGATTTTTAAAGTAGATAAAATAGCGTTTTCGTACAACAAGTCTGCTTTGATAGAATCTTTTAAAACCGGTAAGGCCGGAATGCTTGTTCAGGGATCATTTTTAATTCCCGATTTTCTTTCTTCGAAACTCGATTTTGTCGTGTTACCCTATCCCAACCTTGATGATGGATCACCATTACCGCCTACATTCGATGCCAAAGGTTTTGTCGTTTTCAAAGATAGCGCCGCCGTTAAGGCATTCATCGATTACATAACGTCTGCCAAAAATGAAGAGTACTTCTGCAAACCAACGTACAAATTACCTGCAAACATCGATGCAATGCATGCGCTCGAAAACTCGGACAGTTCTTTCAAAGTTTTGGATATCAGTGCCCAAAAAGGTCTTGTGCTTCCCACAACAACGATATTTAACGATGCTTATTCAAATGCCATTACGACCGCATTGCAACTATACCTATCCGGACAGATGTCTTTAAACGAGGCACTTTCAAAAGCCCAAGAATACATAAATTCACAGGCTAAATGACATTTTTTTGGCTACTTTTCTCTGTAAGTCTCATATTTTTCCTGATTTTCGTTGTAAGGGCAAAGCCTGTTTACACTTTTGCCCTTGCAATTTTGCTCTTCACAGTTAATTTTTTCCCGTTTTTATGGGGTGTGGGTATATCTTTTTTTGATTTTTTCCCGCCGACGATGAAATTTGTCGGATTTAAAAATCTCATAGGCTCCTTTTCGGATCCGGGTCTGATACTTTCTGCAAAAATAACTGCTCTTTGGGCTATGACTTCAATGGCCATGGAAATTTTGATCTCTTATTCGATAGCGCTTTCTCTTTATTCGATAAAAAAATTTTCTGGCCTGCTTTACGCCATTGTGCTCATTCCATGGGCAGTTCCTTCTTACATAAGCGTTATTTCGTGGACTTCTCTTATCGAAGGATACGGCGGAGATTCTTTTCTTTCGAGAATTTTGCATGTAACTTTTAACTTAAGTACCAATATACCGGCGGCATTTTTGTGGAGTGCTTTCGTGGCTGCATGGCTTGGAATTCCTCTCATGACAATCGTCATATTGAGTTCTCTTCAAACTTTGCCACCCCATCTGCGGGATCTTGCAGAAATGGAAGGGGCAAGTTCTTTCGAAAAGGCCATCAACGTTTACATTCCACAAACTTTGCCGATAGTTTTTCCTTACATATTCATAATATTCCTTGAATCTTTTAAAGAGTTTTCGACCATCTTTCTTATGACGGCCGGAGGTCCTGCCATTGTCTCCGGCTTCGGAAACAAATCGATCGTTGGCGCAACAACGGTTTTGGGCATGCTTATGTATGATAAATTTTCCATCACCCAAAACTACGGCGTGCTCGGTGCTTATTCTGTGGCAATAGGGGTTATAATGCTTTTGCTTGTTGCCGTCGGATGGAATTACAGATCATCAAAGAAGAATAGAAATTTGATCTTGGCGATCATCATCGCCCACATTATCTTTGATTTTTGGGGAATAGGTTCAGGATTTTTCGGGATATTGCCGGCTTTGTTTTACTTAATCGCTTTCTTTATGTATGAAAAACGGTCAAAAAGATTTAAAAAATTCGTCCTCATCGGATCGTTCTTTGATCTTGCTTATTTGATTTTTTCCGTTGCCCATTCAGGATTGTCAGGTGTGAGCATATCAGCGGTGATTTCTTTTATCGTGGCATTGACGATTGTTTTCGAAGGCAGAATTTACATAAGCATCTTAAAAATACCGGATTTGCTTTGGAAAGTTTTGAAAATGTCATGGCTTGTGTTTTGGTCGATAATCGTTTTTCTGCCAATTTGGAATGTTTTTGTTATGGGTTTATCAAAAGAAAATATGCTTCCCATATCTAACCTTTTACCCCGTGAATTAACGTTAAATAATTTTTCGGAACTTTTTTCGAATTACAATTTTGGTCAGGCTATTTTGAACAGCGTTGTAATAGGAGTTATGGCAATCGCGATCGTTTTGGTGACAGTTTTTCCAGCCACTTACGCTGCCGCACATTCAAAGCGGGCTTCAAGAATAGGTTTTTTGTTGTTGATCTCGTCTTTCTTTACAGGCATGCATACCATGATACCTTTGGCAATTACCTTTAGATTTTTGGGTCTTCTTGATACTCTTTTGGGTGTTTCAATCGTGATCGCCTTACACGGAAGTGTCATATCTTATTTCTTGCTTTATCCATTTCTTTCTGGTTTACCTAAAAATCTCGATGAAGCGGCAAAAATTGATGGAGCAAATGGATTTACGAGAATGGTAAGAATTGCTTTGCCTTTGAGTTTACCGGCTCTATGGACTATAATAGTTTTTGTGTTTATCGATAGTTGGAGTAGTTTTGTCATTCCTTTGATTTTTCTCAATTCAGAGAGTTTGTATCCGGTGTCAATGACGATGTACAATTTAGTCGGCCAATATGGTCTTACATATTCAAAATGGAATCTTTTTGGTGCCGGATCTGTGATAAACATAATGGTTATTTTGATCGTGTTTTTGATCGCAAGAAAATCAATAATGAGTGGCATAATATCGAAAAATGGAGTCGATGACTGAATGGAAATTTTTGGGCCTTTAAAATCAAACCAAATAGAAATAGATCGGGAAGATATAAACAAATTGAGTTTGTACGTTAGAAAACTTGAAAAGTGGAACGGTATTCACGCTTTAACTTCCGTCTCCGCAAGAGAAATACCGTATGTTTTTGTCGTTGAACCTATTTTGGCATCGATGTCCCTTTCAAAACTCGTTACTCCGGAAAATTGCTTAGACATGGGAACAGGTTTTGGAAATCCGGGGGTGGCAATGTCGATGTATTTTAAGCGTACAGATTTTTTACTTGTCGATTCATCTCAAAAGAAAACGGCACTTTTAAGGCAAATAGTTCAAGAGACGAAAATGGAAAGAATTGAGGTTTTAACATCGAGAATCGAAGATGTTCCAAATGAGAAAAAATTCGATCTCATCGTTTCGAGGGGTATAGGTCCTCTTGAAAGAACACTCGATTACGCTGCCGAATTTGTCAAAGATAATGGGATCATTGCCATTTTCAAGGCGAAATTGGACTCCACCGAATATGCATCGATCAAAAATTCTGTGATTTATTTTGATGGAGTTGTCAATTTAAAAGTCATGTATCCTTCAAAAGAAGTATCAAGATATCTGCTTATCTACAGGGTAAAAAATCCATGATCTGGAATTTAATCGATTCAGGAGCAATGGATGGTTTTAACAACATGGCTTACGATCTTGGACTGCTTTCGAATGTAAAAGATATTCCTGTTTTGAGATTTTACGAATGGAATCCGCCGGCTCTTTCGATAGGAAGGTTTCAAAATACGAAGGATATAAACTTTTCTTATTTGAAAGATCACAATTTCGATCTTGTACGCAGGCCAAGTGGAGGAAGGGCAGTTTTGCACTACGATGAATTGACATACTCAATCGTACTTCCGGCGTCGATGAGTTCGAAAAGTGTGACGGAAGTTTACCTTTTTATCTCACAGGCAATCGTTGAAGGACTTAAAAGCGCAGGTTTGAAATGTGAAATATCTCAGGATAAAAAAGAGAATTATTCACGTTTTTCGGCGTGCTTTGCCGTTTCATCGATTTACGAGATCGTTTTAGACGGTAAAAAGTTGGTTGGAAGTGCTCAGGTAAGAAGAGATGGTAAAATTCTTCAACACGGTTCGATTCCGTTAACTTCCCATGTTGAAGAATATGCCAATTGTTTTTCTCTTGATGAAATTGAAAGAAAAAAACTTCTTATAAAACTTAATTCTTCAATGACATCGGTTGGTGAATATCTAAACTTAACGATCGGAGAATTGAAAAAATTTATCAAATCTGGATTTCAAAAAATTTTGAATGCCGATTTTCGGCCTTTGCAAATGTCTTTTGATGTGGATGAATATGTTCGAGAGGCAAAAGTATGGGATTGAAAATCGTCGCCACGCCAATAGGCAACCTTTCCGATATGTCTCAAAGGGCCATTGAAACTCTTAAATCTGTTGATGCCGTGCTTTGCGAAGACACAAGAAGAACATTCAAAATCATAAGTTATCTTCAAATCTCAAAAAGACTCATCTCTTTCAACGATAAAAATGCTCAAAAAAAGATTCCGGAACTTGTAAAGCAGATGGAATCTGGTAATGAATATGCCCTTGTCAGCGATGCCGGAATGCCGGTCATATCCGATCCGGGAATGAAACTTGTCAACGAATGCCATGAAAATGGTATACCTGTAGATGTAATTCCGGGTCCGAGTGCTCCTGTCTGTGCAGTTGCGGCGAGCGGTCTTAACGTTTCGCATTTCGTCTTTCTCGGCTTTTTACCGCGCGGATCGAAATTAAGGAAATTGATGCGTCAAATGCATGAAATTGAAATTCCGATAGTGTTTTTTGAATCTCCATACAGAATAAAAGAGACGCTGAAAGAGATATGCACTTTCGATCCGGATGCAAGAGTTTTCATCGCAAGAGAAATGACAAAGATGAACCAAACTTTCTATCGTGGAAATCCATGCGAACTTTCTGAAAAAGTTGATACCATAGGTGAGATTACCGTTGTTGTGGAATGGTAATACGATTAAAAATTAAAAGATTAAGATCGTTTTTTCTCTTTTAAATTGCGCAAAAATCGGTTTTGGAGGAGTGAATTTTTGATCAAAAGTAAGTTAACTTTCTCAAACCTTATTTCATTTTGAATTCAAACTCCACTTTCCTCTCTTTTTGACCTACGTCCTTTCATTCACAAGTCTTAAAAGATTTTTTTGACTGTAACTTAAAAAGGGTAAACTAATCTCAGAATCTTTCAAGGAGGGATCTTATGCTATCTGATATCATTGAAAAATTTTCTAAAATTCAACCCACCGATAACGCCAAAAATATTCTCAAAGAAAGATATTTCTGGAAAAATCAAAGTGGTGAATACGTTGAAAAAAATTGGTCGGATGTTTCCAGACGGGTTGCCCGCATTACGGCCACGGCAGAAATTTTGTCTTCTGGAAATATCGATAACATCAAAAAATGGGAAGAAACATTTTATTCTATTTTGAACGCAAGGCTTTTCATTCCAAATAGTCCGACTCTTTTTAACGCCGGTACAGGCGTTAAAGATGAACTGCTAAGAAAACCGATCGAAGAGATGACACTTCAAGATTACGAGGAAGTTTACAAAACGAGAAATCATCTTCATATGCTAAGCGCATGTTTTGTCGTTCCCGTAGATGATAGCATAGAAGGCATCTTTGATGCTGTCAAGAATTATGCCCTCATAACAAAAGTGGGAGGAGGCGTTGGTTCGAATTTCTCTTCTCTCAGGCCAAAAGGCACTTTTGTTGCGGGCACTTCCGGTCGCGCGTCGGGTCCCGTGAGTTTTATGCATGTTTTCAATTCCGCAATAGCAGTAGTGGAACAGGGTTACAAAAGAAGAGGCGCTTTGATGGGTATTCTTGATATAGATCATCCGGACATAGAAGAATTCATCGAAGCGAAGAAGGAAAATACCGGAGAATCGGTGCTGAAATTTTTCAACATTTCCGTTGGAATAAAGGACAAAGAAAAGATCGTCACGGCTTATGAAAACGATGAAGAAATAGAATTATCACATCCCAAATCGGGTGTGGTCAGAAAAATAAAAATTCGCGATCTGCTGAGAAAAATAGCCGAGAATGCATGGAAAACCGGTGATCCAGGCCTTGCAATTCTTGGGGAAATGAACAGGTACAACCCACTTTATCCTTACAGAACGATAGAGTCAACCAATCCATGTGGCGAAATCGGCTTGCCGCCTTACGAAGCGTGCAATCTCGGATCGATAGATGTGGCGAAATTTTATGACAATGGATTTTTCGATCATGAGGCTTTTGATGAAACGGCCAAAATCGCGATTCGTTTTCTTGATAACATAATAGATGTCAACGTCTTTCCACTTAAAGAAATAGATGATGCCGTTAGAAATTCGAGAAGATTGGGACTTGGAATAATGGGTTTTGCGGATTTGCTGTACAAGATGGAGATATCTTACAATTCGGAGGATGCTTTCAAATTTGCCTCTAATTTGATGGCTGAACTTGCACTCGAGTCTCACAGGGCCTCCTACGAACTGGGATTAGAAAAGGGAAATTTTCCACTCTACGATCACAGTAAATATTCAAAAGATGGAGGATTCATTCCGTTTGCAATGGGCAATTCTGAAATGGATGATAAATTAAGAGAAGAGTTTACAAAACTTTCAAAAGCACACAGAAATGTTGCTGTTATGACAGTTGCTCCCACTGGATCCATTTCAAATATAGCAGATACATCATCCGGCCTTGAACCCAATTTTTTGCTTGCCTATACTCGGTACATGAATAAAAGCGATGGAACCAAAGAACCGCTTGTCTATGTTAATCATTTGCTCGTTGAGAAAATAGGCGATCTGCTCGACGAAGATATGAAAAAGCGCATAATGGATGAAGGAACGCTTAAAAATATAGATTCAATACCTGATGAAATCAAAAAGATATTTGTCGTGAGTCATGATATATCCACCGATGCGCACTTGAAGATGCAAGAAGCCTTTCAAAATTACGTCGATAACAACATATCTAAAACCATAAATATGCCAAATTCTTCAAGTGTTGAAGACATACTCGATGTCTATATACGTGCCTTAAAATCGAATGTCAGGGGAATAACGATATACAGGGACGGTTCTTTGCAGACGCAGGTTTTAAACGCAAACAAAAACGTTAAGACCAAAGATGCGCCTAAGGTCAATTTCTTTGTGATCGACGAACACCACAAATTAAGGGCAAGGCCGAGAAAGAAAACTTTAAGATCCGTTACAAGAAAATACAAGGGAGATTCAGGAACAACTTACATAACGGTGAGTTTTGATGATTCGGGAGAAGCGATAGAAGTATTTGTATCTAATGGAGGAGAAACGGCCGAGATCATAGGAAGACTTTCATCTATTGCCCTAAGGGCAGGTGTTTCGATGGATGAGATACTTGAACAACTCAAAAAAGTCAAAGGCGATTACGCAAAAGGAGTTGCCGAAGAGATAAAAAAAGCAATAGATGATTTTGCCGAACTCTGGGGCATATCTGTAAAATCAGATGGCGAAGAAGAGATAATACATCTTGATGGGACAAAGAAAAGTCCTGAAGAAATAGAGAAATTCGTCGTTGCCAACAACCTTAAATGGTACAACGACTACTACATAGATGAAGATGGAAACACATATTGTCCGGTTTGTCTTTCCAAAAATTCACTTGTTAATCAAGAAGGTTGCGTTACCTGTATGAATTGTAACTGGTCAAAGTGTGTCGTCGGATAAAAGATTTGAAAGTTCTATGAATTTTTCTACCGGGATCTCTTCAGCCCTTTGGGTGGGAGAGATCCCTGCTTTGTTTAAAATCATATCCACACCTTTTAGATTGTTTCTTATCATCTTTCTTTTCTGGGAGAAAGATGCTTTTACGATTTCTTCAAACTTTTTCATGTCTTTTATTTTATTTTCCATTTCTTTTGTCCTTGTGATTTGTATAACTGTGGAATCGACATTTGGAGATGGAAAAAATGATTTTCGATCCACATCGAAGAGTCGATCGATCTTACTTCTTACCTGAACAAAAACGCTTAAAGAATTGTAATCTCTGCTTTTTGGCTTAGCCATAAGCCTTTTGGCATATTCCTTTTGAATCATCAACGTCATAGACGGAATTTCAAGATCAAAAAGTTTTTTTATTATCGGAGTGGATATGTTGTAAGGAATGTTTGAAACACATCTGTCCGCTTTTATCTTTCCTTGAAATTTTAAAAAATCTTCAAAGATGAATTCGACTTGCATGCCTTCAAATTTATTCTTCAAAAATTCAAAAAGTTCTCTATCGATTTCAAAGGCTATTACGCTAATTTCTTTCTCAATCAAGCATTGCGTTAAAATTCCCCTTCCGGCACCTATCTCAAGCACCGTTTCACCTCTTGACGCACCGGATTCTTTCACAATTTTGCTTGCAATTGTGGGATTAATCAGGAAATTCTGGCCAAAATTTTTCTTGTAATTTGTCAATATAACACCTCACGTAAATAAGCATTCGGCTTTTACAGTATTCAGTATATTATACTTGATCAAGACCGATTACGCGTTACCCGTCACTGTTTTGTTTTTGCCATAGGCTATTGGCCATGTGCTGCTTTTTAGTCTCTAATATCCAATCTCTAATGTCTTTTTGTGCGTCGGCTCCGGCATTCGCCTTTCGGTGTCTGTCCTCGCTCCGCTGCGAAGGCCACCTTGAGGCATCCTGCCCTCCGCCTCCGTCTGTCATTCCAGTCGAAGAACTGGAATCACCTTTTGCCTTTGGCTGCTTACTCGTTACCGATTACGCGTTACTATTTTTTCTACGTGCCACCCGCTACGAGCCACGCGCTTGTTTTTGCCATAGGCTATTTGCTATATGCTGCTTTTTTAATCTCCCTTTATGCTATACGCCATGCGCTATATGCCATTGGCTATGCGCTGGTTTATCTCTAATTTCTTCGACCTCTTGACATAAGTGGTATCTTTGTGATAGTATAATCTTTGCAATTGGGATTTATAGTTCATTGAAAAACGGGCAGCTATAAGAGTAAGGTTTGGACGGAGAGTTCGATCCTGGCTCAGGACAAACGCTG
>NZ_JBMFWB010000022.1:0-30551 GCF_049965695.1 Athalassotoga sp.
AGGGCCATCCGGAGGGTGTATACCGGAGGAATATTTGGATACGCCGATAGATTACGACTCATTGACGAGTTTAGGGACGATAATGGGTTCTGGCGGGATGATAGTGATGGACGAAGACACATGCATGGTGGATGTGGCGAGGTTCTTTTTGCAGTTCACGGCGGACGAATCTTGCGGCAAATGCACGCCATGCAGAGAAGGCACATATGAAATGCTTCAAATCTTGGATAAAATCGTCAACGGCGAGGGGACAATGGAAGATATAGACATGCTTGAAAAAATTTCAAGAGTTGTTTCAAAAACCGCCCTTTGCGGACTTGGGCAGACTGCGCCGAACCCTGTTTTATCCACGTTAAGGTATTTCAGAGACGAATACGAAGCGCACGTGAAAGAAAAGAGATGTCCTGCGAAATCGTGCAAAGCGTTGATAGCCTACAGGATAGATCCAGCCAAATGTACGGGATGCACGGCGTGTGCGAGGGCGTGTCCTACCGGAGCGATAACGGGCGAGATAAAGAAGGTTCATACGATAGATCAGGAGAAATGCATAAAGTGCGGAAGTTGCTATGAAGTGTGCAGGTTCGATGCAGTCGAAAAGGTTGATGCCTTTGTTGTGGTAAAATAAATCGGTGATAAGATCATGGAAAACGATACAATAGTGGCAATTGCGACTCCACCCGGAAAATCAGCAATTGGGATCATCCGTGTAAGTGGAACGGATGCTTTTGATATTGTTCAAAAACATGTCAAGAAAATTCTAAAAGAAAGGTATGCCATTCACGCTGATTTTGAAGTTGACGGTAAAATACTCGACGATACGATAGTCATTCCATACAAAGGGCCAAAAACTTACACCGGTGAGGACATGGTTGAGATTTCTTTTCATGGAAACTGGATCATACTTTCCTCTGCCCTTAAAGCACTTGTGGATTCTGGCGCGAGGATGGCAGAAAACGGTGAATTCACAAAAAGGGCTTTTCTTAACGGAAAGATGGATTTGACTCAAGCGGAAGCGGTTGAAGAAATTGTTGATTCCACAAGTCTTTCGGGAGTCGAAAGTGCAAGAAAAGTCATCGATGGCAATCTAAACAAAGAGATATTAAGGATAAGAGAGGAACTTTTGAAAATTTCTTCTGAGATAGAGGTAAGGATAGATTACCCGGAAGAATTTGAAAATGAAGAAAGATATGATTTCGATCTTAACCCAATCATCGAAGATCTCGATCGAATGCTTTCAACTTACAATCCAGCAAGAGTTGCGATAGAAGGTGTAAAAGTTGCGCTTTTTGGTGATGTAAACGTTGGGAAATCTTCCATATTGAATGCCTTAGTGGGTTTTGATCGCGCAATTGTAACTCCGATCCCGGGAACAACGAGAGACATCGTTGAGGCTGAGACTTTCATCAACAATCTAAAAGTCAAGATCATCGATACGGCGGGTATAAGAAACACCGAAGATGAAATTGAGAAAATCGGAATAGAACGTGCAATTGCCGCGATAAAAAATGCCGACATAAAAGTTTACGTCTTAGACGCAACGCATGAAGGCTATGATGACTTAAAGATTAAATCCGATATAAAGGTTTTGAACAAAGTCGATTTAGTAGACAGAAATGTGCGTGGAGCGATTAAAGTTTCGGCAAAGACAGGCTACGGAATCGAAAATCTCAAATCCGAAATCGAGCAAATGACAAAAAGCACAATCGAAAAACTCAATTCATCTCAATCCGTTTTGATCGCTCAGAGACAGTATTCTATCGTAAAAAACTCAATTCAGGAGTTAAAAAAAGCGGTCGAGGCGAAATCTTTCGGTTATCCCATAGATGTAATTGCAGTCAACATAAGAAATGCCATAACGCAATTTGATCTTTTAACCGGTCGCGTTTACGTTGATGATCTGCTCGACAAGATATTTTCGAATTTTTGTGTTGGAAAATGAATGGAGGAATTGTAATGGAAATTAGAACCCGTTTCGCACCAAGTCCGACAGGTTATCTGCATGTGGGAGGAGCAAGGACAGCCCTGTTTTCTTTTCTTTACGCCCGCAAGCACGGAGGTAAGTTCATTTTAAGAATTGAAGATACGGATCTCGAAAGGTCTGAAAGAATTTTTGAAGATCAACTTCTCGATGATCTTAAATGGCTTGGACTCAATTGGGATGAAGGACCTGATACGGATGGTTCGTATGGCCCTTACAGACAAAGCGACAGACTTGAAGTTTATCGCAAGTTTGCAAATAAACTTGTCGAAGAAGGGAAGGCTTACGAAGTTTACGCCGAACCTGACGATATAGGAAAATTAAGAGAAGAGATACTTTCAAAGTCTCAAGCCCCACATTACACAAGAGAGATGTTGGAAAAACTTTCAACAGAAAAAATCGGCGAATACAAAATGTCCGGTAAAAAACCGGCGATATACTTTTCTATGCCAAGAAAAGATTGGATACTCAACGATCTTGTGAAAGGAGACGTTAATTTCACTGAAGATTCAACTGGCGATTTTGCGATAATGAGATCGAGCGGACTTCCAACTTACAACTTTGCCGTTGTTGTAGATGATGCTCTTATGAAAATCACACATGTCATACGCGGAGACGATCACCTTTCAAATACCGTAAAGCAAATGGCCCTTTACGAATCTTTCGGCTTTCCGTTGCCCGCATTTGCGCATCTCTCTACGATTCTTGGTCCCGACAGAACAAGATTGAGCAAAAGACACGGATCGACATCTGTCGGAGAATACAGAAAACGTGGATTTCTTCCAGAAGCGCTTGTAAATTATCTGGCACTTCTCGGATGGTCACATCCGGAACAAAAGGAGATGATGTCCATCGAAGAGATGGAAAAGCTTTTCGATCTTGATAGAGTCTCCAAAAATCCTGCTGTCTACGATGAAAAGAAATTGACATGGATGAACGGGAGATACATAAGAGAGGTATCTGACGAAAGACTTTACGAAACTTCGAAACCCTTTATAGTGCCTAAAATGTTTTCTGAAGAAGAATATGTCTCAAACAAAAAATGGATAATTCATGCTATAAAATCTTTAAAAACAGAACTCGAAGAACTGTCACAGTTATCCGAAAAGATGGAAATCTTCTTCGTGAAGCCGGAAGTCGATCATGATCTGTTCGTAACCGTTGAAAAATCAGGCGTTGTTCAGGCATACAAGGTGCTTATAGACCTTTACGAATCGATAGACGACTGGAACGTGGAAAAGATAACGGAAGCGACGAAGAAAGCGGTCAAAGATTCCAAAATCAAAGCATCCGATTTTTATCATCCTTTAAGAAAAATTCTTACCGGAAAAGAATCAGGGCCAGATCTTGTTGAGTTCATCTTTTTAATTGGAAGAGAAAATACAATAGCAAGGTTAAGGAAATTTTTGGAGGGATAGAATGAAAATATACAACACTTTAAGTGGTCAAAAAGAAGAGTTTGTCCCTCTCAATCCTAATGCAGTCAAAATGTACGTTTGCGGTCCCACAGTTTACAACCTTATTCACGTTGGAAATGCAAGACCCGCGGTAGTTTTTGATGCTTTCAGAAGATACCTCGAATACAGAGGTTATTCGGTAATATACGTTCAAAATTTCACGGATGTCGATGACAAAATAATAAAAGCCGCAAATATCGAAGGGGTCGATCCAAAGGTAATAGGAGACAGATATGTTGCCGAATACTTCAAAGATGCCTGTGAATTAGGTATACAACCGGCCACCTATCATCCAAGAACCACAAACTTTATAGAACAAATTAAAGAATTCGTTCTGGAACTTGAAAAAAAGCATTTCGCCTACCAAAGAAGCTCTGACGTTTACTTCGATGTGAGTGCTTTTCCTTCTTATGGAGCACTTTCACATAGAAATCCTTCGGATATGCGTTCGGGCGCACGTGTTGAAATAAACGAAAATAAAGATGATCCGTTGGATTTTGTACTTTGGAAAGGATCGAAAGCGGGGGAACCAAAATGGGAAAGTCCGTGGGGTGACGGAAGACCAGGATGGCACATAGAATGCTCATCCATGTCAAAAACTTTGCTTGGTGACGCTTTTGACATTCATGCCGGCGGAAACGATCTCATCTTTCCGCACCATGAAGACGAAAGGGCACAGACAGAAGCGCTAACCGGCAAAAAATGGGTAAACTATTGGATGCATAATGGCATGATTTCTGTAAAAGATGAAAAGATGTCAAAATCGATAGGCAATATTTTTACAGTCAGAGAGGCTTTAAAAACTTACGGTAAGAATGCCATAAGGATGTATCTGCTCTCGAAACATTACAGAAGCCCAATAGAATTTTCTTCTGATAGAATGGAAGAGGCAAAAACGGCTTATTCGAGGATAGCAAGGGTGATGGAAGAGATCGAAAAAAAGGTTGGAAAAGACTTTCGGATCACGGAAGACGAATTCGTCAAAGATCAAAAAGCGAAGATGATAGAGGTTTTAGACGATGATTTCAACACGCCTCAGGCTTTATCGATTATCTTCGATCTCGTCAAAGATATCATTTCCACCGGAAATGTGGAAAGAATGAAAAGTGTCAAAGTGCTTGTAGATGAATGGAATTACTTTTTGGGATTCGATTTTGAGCCAGATCGTAAAAATGTCGATGATTTCATAGAACTTGAGTTAAAATTAAGAAATGACGCAAGAATGAGAAAAGATTACGCTCAATCTGATGAGATAAGAAAAAAACTTGAAGAACTTGGAATCGAGATCATGGATCTGCCCGAAGGCACACGTTGGAGATGGAAATAGCCGTCTGCATTATGTGCTGCGCTCAGATCAAAGTTATCTGATCCTTTTCCGGCAGATCGTGTAAAGCACCTAAATCTTTGAGAATTTGAAGGTGATTTTTATTCAAAATTGTCCTGGCCTTCAGATCTGCGACGGAACTGAATGGCCTTATTTTTCTTTCCTCTTCTATCGATGAGGCAACCTTTTCGCCCAGACCTGGCACTTTGTTCAACGGTATTCTTAGCGCGTCTCCTTCTATTTCAAATTTGTTCGAAGAAGATTTGAATATATCTATTCCTATGAATTTAAAACCTCTCAAAAACATTTCTTTCGCGACATCGAGAACGCTTTCTTTTGCCCTTTCTTTTACGTTGTCAGCACCTTCGTTTTGAATTCTTTTGATTTCTCTGTTAACAAAATCAAGGCCTTCGTATGCTATTTTTATGTCAAATTCCTCCCCTTTTATGGTGAAATAAGCGGCATAAAATGCCAGAGGATGATGTATTTTGAAATAGGCTATTCTGAATGCCATGCTGACGTACGCCGCGGCGTGGGCTTTTGGGAAAAGATATCTTATTTTCTGACACGATTCGATGTACCAATCTGGAACATCGTGATCTTTCATGATCTTTATATCCTCATCTTTCAATCCCTTGCCTTTTCTCACCTTTTCCATTATGCCGAAAGCCGATGAGTTATCTATTCCTTTCTTTATCAAATAAAGCATTATATCGTCTCGGCACGCTATAACGGTTTCAAGTGTTGCCTTCTGTGATTTTATGACACTTTGAGCGTTGTTTGACCAAACATCAGTACCATGGGACAAACCCGATATCCTTACAAGGTCTCCGAAAGATTTAGGTCGTGTTTCAACGAGCATCTGCTTGACAAATTGAGTCCCGAATTCCGGTATGCCAACGGTACCGACATCATGATCAAAATCACTTTTTGAAATTTTAAGAGGCTTTATAGAAGAGAAGATTTCCAAAGTTTCCCGATCGTTCATCGGGATCGTCATAGGATCTATTTCGGTGATTTCTTTAAGCATTTTCATGGTTGTTGGATCATCGTGACCAAGTATATCGAGTTTCACAAGCGTATCGTGAATCGATTGATAATCGAAATGAGTTGTCACAACATCGCTACTCGTATCATTTGCCGGTCTTTGAACGGCTGTGAACTGGTGAATGTCAAGATCTTTGGGCACTATCATAAGACCACCAGGATGCTGGCCAGTTGTTCTTTTGACTCCTGTAAGCATGAAGGCGTAATAATCCATTTCGGCTTTGTTCATCTTTTCGCCCGTTTTTTCGACGTATCCTTTTACAAATCCATAAGCCGTCCTCTCCGCTATTGTCGATATCGTGCCAGCCCTGAAAACATGATCGTGGCCAAAAAGTTCTTCTATGAATTTATGGCCAATTGATTGATAATCACCGGAGAAATTAAGATCTATATCAGGCACCTTATCACCTTTAAAACCCATAAAGGTCTCAAATGGTATGTTTTGACCATCGGATATCATCGTCGATCCACATTCGGGACAACGTTTTAATGGCAGATCGTAACCTGATTCTTGCGAATCATCAAATTCAAAATGATGACACTTTGGACAGTAATAATGGGGTGGAAGCGGATTAACTTCGGTTATTCCAAGCATAGTTGCGACAAATGAAGAACCGACAGAACCTCTTGATCCCACCACGTAACCGTCAGACTTTGATTTTTCTACCAATTTTTTTGCAATAAGGTAGAGTACGGCATAACCGTTGTCTATTATGGATTTCAATTCACGTTCTATTCTTTGATAAACCGGTTCCGGAAGAGGATCACCGTATTTCTTTTTGGCATTTGCATATGCCTCTTCTTTTATAAGGTTTTCAGCATTTTCTATCTTTGGAGTGTGAAGTACCTTATCCACTATTTGAATTTTCTCTATTTTGCTTGCTATCATCCTTGTGTTATCCACAACGATTCGTTTGCAAATTTCATCTGCATTTTCCATATCTCCGTAAATTTCATGGGCTGCTTTGATCATTTCATCCGTTGTTCTGAGGTAAAGGGCAGGCTGTTTTTCAAAATCTTTGTAATCTTGAGCACCCATAAGTATAGATCTCACCTTTGCATCTTCGGGGTTCAAGAAATGCACATCTCCCGTCATCACAACGGGTATCGAAAGTGAATCTCCGAGCGCGTAAACTTTTCTGTAAAAGTTTTTAAGCAATTCTTTGCTTATTTCTCTGTCATTTGCTTCATCACTTATGACGTCAAGTGGCATAACTTCCAAAAAATCATAAAATGAAGCAATCTGGATCAGTTCATCTTCACTTGCACCGCCAAAATAATTTTGAGCAAGTTCACCGGAAGTACACGCTGATCCGAGCAGTAAACCTTCTCTGTGTTTTTCAAGCAGCGATTTCGGAACTCTTGGCTTTGATTTAAAAAATTCAATATGAGACTTACTTACAATTTTGTAAAGATTAACAAGACCAACTCGATCTTTTACAAGTATTGTGGCATGGTTCGAACGCAAACTTCCGATGTTAACGTTCTTCGAAAGCGCGTTAAGTTTATCAAAAGTTTGAACTCCTTTACGTTCGGCCATTTCCAGCAATTTGATGAAAACCTGTGCCGTTATAGATGCATCATCAAGCGCCCTGTGATGGTTGAAATCTCCAAGAGAAAGTGCTTTAACGACTTTTTCAAGTCCATAAGATGGAATCGAGATAAGCGCTTTTGACATTTGTAAGGTATCTATGTAAGGTAAATTTACATCGATACCCAAAGATCTTGCCGTTTCTCTCAAAAACCTGTAATCGAAATCGGCGTTATGGGCAACAAGAACAGATCCTTCTATGAATTTCAAAAAATCGGGAAGGACTTCTTTTATAGAAGGAGCATTTTCAACCATTTCATCCGTAATTCCGGTTATATCATGTGATTTTTGCGTTATGGATTTTTGTGGTTTGACGAGAGTCGAAAATTCACCCGCGATCCGCATGTTTTCTATTTTAACGGCGCCTATTTCTATTATTTCATCTTCAACTGCGTTAAGACCGGTTGTCTCGAAATCCACGACGACTATTTTGGATGTCTTAATATTTTCCTTTGATTTGCCGTTTCTGAAAATCTTGCTTGAATCATCGACAAGATATGCTTCCATGCCGTAAATAGGTTTTATCCCATATTTCAAACCCATTTGTTCGAATTGAGGGAATGATTGAACCACACCGTGGTCCGTCACAGCCACGGCATCATGGCCCCATTTTTTCAACAATTCAAAAAGCGATTTGGGATCGACAAGCCCATCCATCGCAGACATGGTTGTATGCAAATGTAATTCAACTCTTTTAATTGAAGCGTTATCTTGACGCATCTCCGGTTCCCATTTATCTATCGATTTGGCCATCAAAACCGTTTCATGTGTGAACTTATCTTCCTGTACTTTACCAGAAACGATGCAATAATCAGGTATACCATCCGAAAATGACGAAGCAAGCGTCCCGAAGGCTTTACATGTGATAGCCGCGGTGCCGTCGAAAATGCCGAAAGAAAGTATTGAATTTTTTCCATTTCTGTAATCAAATGAGAAAGTCTTCCCGGCTATCCAATAACTTCTTCCCACTTCGAGGTTGTTTATTTTTTCCACATTTGTAACTTTTTTTGTGGATTGTTTTTTCACGTTGACTTTATCTTTCGTCTGCGATACGGGAATTTTCATGACATCTTCAAGAGACATTTCTTGTTTTGAAGGAGAGACGGCAATTTCGAGAGACTTCCCCGGGAAAAAGTCTGAAACTATTTTGTCGATCATGTGTTTTGATCCGTTAACGCTTATTCTGTCACGAACATAATCATTCGAAACTTCTATTCTGATCTTTTCTCCGTCAAATTTAACATCATCGAGTACACCGTCAAGAATTCCTATATTTTTTTTAAGTTCAACTGAAAGTGCTTTTACCTTCTCTTGAGGATCAAAAGATTTAAAAGTCACCGATAACCCAAAATATTTATAAAATATGGCGTCTTTCTCAATTGATTCGGGGAATTTATCGACTAAAAACTCTATTTTTGAATCTGTTATATTTATTCCTTCTATTTTGAACGTCTCGGGAGAAATTTCAAATTCTTCAAAGAAAAGATTTTGATTGAATTCCGACATTTTGTAGTTCATCTTATCACCCTCGATTACAAAATCTGATGTGCATGACATATTGCAATGGCAAGTGCGTCCGCTGCATCGTCAGGCTTCGGGATTTTATCCATTTTAAGGATTACCCTTACCATTTCTTGAACCTGTCTTTTAGTTGCCTTTCCGTAGCCGGTAACTGCCATCTTAACTTCCATCGGAGTATATTCGTATATGATCGTTTTTGCTTCTTCAAGTGCCAGTATTATCACACCTCTTGCTTCCCCAACGAAAATGGCAGTCGTGACGTTTCTAAAAAAGTAAAGTTCTTCCACAGCACTTTCAGTCGGCTGATAAATTTTTATAAGTTTTGAGATTTCCTCGTATATTTCCACAAGCCTTTTAGAGAGCGATGCCTGAGGATCGGTTTTTATTATGCCATATTCCAAAATTTTTTCTTCATTTCCATCAACATCGATAAGACCGTAACCGACCATCCCAAATCCCGGATCTATTCCTAAAATTCTTCTCTTTTCTCTCATCGAAGGTATTATACATTTAAGAGTTTAGACTTTCCTCACGATGATGTAAAGAGTTTGAGAATTAAGGAATTAACATTCCCCCAAATGAAAACAGATCTACCAAAAACATCAAAGTTGTTATCAAACAAAGAAGTACACTTGTTGAACTTCAAATGTGAAATATATGGAAAGAATCAGAGACTGCTCCGGCTCTGAGGAGGTGCCCTACGCATTCGTTTTTTCTGTTCACGGTCTCTTTGGTTCAAAAAGCAGGAGGCAATGCTATGAAATTGTTATCAAGCGTTACGTACCTTGTGCCTATGGATGAAGACGACACAATTGAAAGAATGGCTTTTTCCTCTCCCTGATCTAAATTAAAATTTTTGAATTCAATGGACACACCTTTTGTAAAGTAAATTGTGTTAGTCTTAAGGTCAACTTCAAGAATTTCCTTTTTAAACCAATCAGGATACGAAAGTATTTGATCTATTTCATTCACGAGTACCGGATTCATGATGCCGCTTTTGTTGAAATTGAATGATTCTATGCCAAAAAAAATGGTCATTCCCGTGAATTTGTAAAGTTCATCGTTGGGAATAGCCACTAAAAAAATGCCATCTGAAGCAGTCAAAAAGTAACCCTGAGAAGTTGAAGATATAAAAGATGGTTTTCTTTCTACAACGGTCAATTCTGCCGTGCCGTTTCCAATATACTTAAAAGAAAAAGATTTCAAAAAAGGATCGGAAGGAACTGTGAGTTTAGATAATTTAACTCCTCCGATCGGCATCACAAGATTTTTTAAATATTGAGTATTTAAAAATTCATTTCCTGACACATCTATTTTATATATCACGGGATCAAAATAGAGAGAAGGAATGATCTTTATTATGTAAATTAAAAAAACGAAACCCACAACCAAAAGTACGAAATTTGCTCTTACTTTGAATTGTTCGTTCATACATCAAGATTTGTAACCGTCGATGCATGTCTTGATATGAAATCTCTTCTACTTTCCACGTTATTGCCCATCAAAATCTGGAAAATAGAATTGGCATATTCAGCATCCTCAATTTCTATTTTCATCATTTTTCTGTTCTGAGGATTCATAGTCGTTTCCCAGAGTTGTTCTGGATTCATTTCGCCTAATCCTTTGTACCTTTGAATATCGTAATTTTTCGATTCGCTCTTTATTTTATCCAGCATGATTTTAAGTTCTTCATCGGAATAAGCGTAAAGGTGCTTTCCAGAGTAACTCACTCTGTAAAGAGGCGGCATTGCGGCGTATACTTTGCCATTCTCTACAAGTTCTCTCATATACCTGTAAAAAAGCGTCAAAAGCAACGTCCTTATATGTGCACCGTCCACATCGGCATCCGTCATTATGATGATTTTGTCATACCTGAGTTTGGTAATATCAAAGTCATCACCTATATTCGTACCCAGCGCAATTATTATATCGTTAACCTGCTCATTTTTAAGCAACTTCTCCATGCCGGCCTTTTCAACGTTTAAGATCTTTCCTCTTATGGGCAAAATGGCCTGAATGTTTCTGTCCCTGCCCTGCTTTGCCGATCCTCCTGCCGAATCTCCTTCAACGATGAAAAGTTCAGAATTTTCGGTACCCATAAGGGTACAATCGGCAAGTTTCCCCGGAAGAGAGGTATTCTCAAGCGCATTCTTTCTCCTTACCATTTCCCTTGCTTTTTTGGAAGCAATTCTCGCTTCCGCGGCTTGAGAAATTCTATCAAGCACTTTTTTTAGATTTTTCTGATCTATTTCAAGGATTTCTGAAAGTCTATCCTGAATCATGTAATTTAAAGATGTGCCTACCTCTTCGTTACCAAGTTTGGCCTTTGTTTGACCTTCAAACTGCGGTTCCGGAATTTTAACGCTTAAAACAACGACAAGACCTTCTCTTATGTCACTGCTTTTGAAATTTTCGTCGTTTTTTTTCAAGACGCCAATTTTTCTTGCAAAGTCGTTGAAAACTTTGGTAAATGCACTGTGCATTGCGCTCACATGTGTACCGCCTTCGACCGTGTTTATGTTGTTGACGAAGGCTTCCAAAGTTTCGTCGTAATCATCGGTGTAATTAAAAGAAAGTTCAAATGTCGTATCGCCTGATTTATCGGATAAGTAAATGGGTTTATCCATAATTATTTTAGAACCATGTGATAGATAATTGAGATATTCGTTGATACCGCCATCGAAATGCAAAATTTTTCTGTAATTCGGTTCTTCTCTTGAATCCACAAACTCAATGGTCACATTTTTATTCAAAAATGCCAGTTCCATAAGTCTGTTCTCGATTATCTTGGAATCAAAATCAAGGGTATGAAAGATGGTCGCATCAGGCTTGAAGATCGTCTTTGTTCCAGTTTCACTGGCATCTCCAACGACTTCAACCGGAGTTTGAGGAATCCCTTTTTCGTACCTCTGATGGTATATATGACCGTTTCTTTTCACAAAAACATCCAACCATTCGCTCAAAGCGTTAACGACACTCGCACCGACGCCATGAAGGCCTCCGCTTGTTTTGTAAATGGTATTTGAAAATTTTGCGCCTGCATGAAGATCCGTCATGACGACTTCAAGCGCGCTTTTGTGTTCTTCAGGGTGCTCATCTACGGGTATTCCCCGGCCGTTATCTTCTACTGTAACTATAGATCCCGGTGACACTTCAACCTTTATCCAATCACAAAACCCACCCATTACCTCATCGACACTGTTATCAACTATTTCACTCACAAGATGATGAAGGCCTGCGGAACCGGTTGAGCCAACGTACATCCCCGGTCTTTTTCTAACAGCCTCAAGGCCATGAAGCACTTTTATGCTACTCGCGTCGTAATTTTCCTCACTGTTTATCATTTGTTCCACCTCTTAATCTCTTAACGTCTATTTTTTTGAACTCAAGTCCATTTTTTTTCATCATGCTGAGAATATCTGAAGACATAAATCTTAAATCACTTCCAAGCATCGGATCGCTTACCCATATTTCAAGTACTTTGTCTTTACCTTCACAAATATAAGTATGAGCAGAAATTCGATCTCCAACAATCGATTTCCACAACGAGTTCAAAAACACCCTTTTTTGTAGTTCAAGAAAAAAAGGATTAACGCCGCTTAGATCATCCAAAATCTTCGACAATTCACGTTCCATCTGTTATATTATATCATATTCTGGACCTGAATGCGGAGATCATGATGCTTAGATTCAATAGTGAAAGTAACTCGATCCTATGAATTCCCTTATTATCGAAGTTGAAGGAATCACATCAAAATCAATTATAGACAGAAAATAATCAAGGAATCTTATCAATCTTCTTGCCTGACTGTATTCAGGCGTTGAATTATCAACCTGAAGTAACAGAGGCATCGCAAAATTCTTCAAAACGGCGAGTTCGTATGGTAGCGCCGAATTGAACATCACATCTGCCGCTTCTTGATACGGAAAGATATTTTTTTCTTCTCCCATTCTTACGCTCGGCCACATTTGCAAAGTCATAAGCGCACTATGCCCTCTGAAATTATAATCTCTTATCATTCTTCTTATTATTCTCACGTCAGTTGTGGGTATTCTGTTATCTTCATCGAGACTTGTCTGGGTTAACGCACTCACGTATATCTTGTAAACCAGAGCGGGATCGAAATTCTTTGTCATCAATGGATTAAGACCATGTATACCTTCAACGACAAGAATCGTTTTATCACTTGGCTTTATGATATCTCCTTTGTATTCACGCTTTCCAGTTTTAAAATTGAACTTTGGAAGTTCAACGCTTTTACCGTTGAAAATATCGTTCATGTTTCTCGAAAAAAGTTCAAGATCAAGTGCTTCTATCGATTCAAAGTCCGGTTTCCCGTCAGATCCGAGAGGAGTTTTATCTCTTTCAACAAAATAATCATCCAATGAAATAGGATATGGTTCGAAGCCGTTAACTTTCAATTGCAAAGAAAGCCTCTTTGAAAATGTCGTTTTACCTGAAGAAGACGGACCTGCGCAAAGCACAAGTTTCACAGTTCCTTTAGATGTTATATCGTCCGCTATCTTTGATATTTCTTTTTCATGAAGCAATTCGCACATCATTATGAGTTCACGCGATCTGCCTTCCGAGACAATCCTGTTAAGGTCTCCGGCAGTTTCCATTCCAACTATCTTTCCCCATCTTGCCCTGTCTCCATACGCCTTGGCCATCTTAACCTGAGGAATATACGTCGGAAGTTCGTTCGGAGAAGTTATATCGGGATGGACAAGTACAAATCCATGATCTATTTTCACAACGTCAAAAAGATCTATATAAGATGTGGAAGGAACCATATGCCCGTAATAATAATTAAAATTACTTCCAAACCAGTAAACGTTTATTGTGGATTTCGTTCTATATTTAAGAAGTTCTATCTTATCTTTCATGTTGTGTTTCGCAAAAAGTTCAAGTGCATCGAATTTATAGAGTTCTTCTTTCAGAAATGGGACATCCATTTTAACGAGTTCTAACATCTTTTCTTTCAAACTCGCAAGATCCGATTCGGACGGTTCCCATCCTTCAAACTCGCAATAAACGCCTTTACCCAGTGAATATCTCACCCGCATTTTTTTGTTTGGAAAAATTTCTTTCGACGCAACGTAAGCTATAAACATAAGTCCTCTTTGATATATTCTAACGCCATCTTCACTTGTCAAATCGATAAAATCAAGTTCTCCATCTCTTTCCAAAGTCTTGGAAAGTTCCCTTATATCGTTGTTAAATATAGACGCAACGATCCTTGACGGATAAAATTTTTGATGTTCTTTTGCTATCGCTTCGATCAAAATCTTTTTTGGGTATTCAACGATCTGATTTGTCCTTGTCAATTTTATTTTCAACACGTCGTCCATTCTTTGCCCTCCTTTTTCTCATAACCCATAAAAAAGATATAAGTAAAATTCCTATAATTATGTAAAACGCAACGGCAGTGAGTTCATGTATACCACTGTAAGTTACGGCTATAATCGAAAATAAAATACTCACCGCGTACATAAAAAGCACGGCTGTAATCTGTGAAAATCCTATCTCAAGGAGTTGATGATGAATATGCATTTTATCGGGAAGAAAAGGATTATGTCCGCCAAGAATTCTTCTTCCAAAAGCATAAACGGTGTCTAAAATCGGAACACCCAAAGCAAGCAACGGAACTGCCAAAGAAAGCGTCGAAGCCGAAATCGATGCTCCTTTTATGGCTATCAAAGCGAGAGTGAAGCCCAGCAATTGACTTCCGGTGTCTCCCATAAAAGTTTTTGCGGGATGAAAATTGTACCTTAAAAATGCCAACGATGATGCAAAAATGGAAATGGCTACCAGTGTGGCGGCAACGTTAACTCTTGAAGAAGTAACGGCTATTGTGAAAGCCGATATGGCACTTATGCCTGCTGCAAGACCATCAAGACCGTCGGTAAGGTTTATGGCATTGGTAACACCTACCATCCATATAACCGCAAGAATTGGTCCAAAAATTCCAAGAGATATACCGCCACCAAATGGATTGTTAAAGTGGCTCAAATTTGCTCCCACCAATATGACCGCAAGAATAGATGCCACGATTTGGACAAGAAACTTTATTTTAAAAGAAAGACCTTTCACATCATCCACAAAGCCCATTACAGCAATCAACGAAATCGGGATAAGTGCCCATAATTGCCACGTGTCTTTAGTAAAAAACGCGGTGGCAATGATACCAATTAAAACACCGGCAAAAATACCTATCCCGCCAATTCTTGGAGTTGGAATTTTATGAATTTTTCTTTTATCGGGGACATCAACAAAACCGTGCTTTTTTGCAAATCTTATCGCAAAAGGCGTTACCACCATTGTAACTATGAAAGCAATAAGGCCAATCGTTATTCTGTCCAAATCGATCAGCCTTTCAACTTGCGATAAGGTGAGATTTCATTCTCTGAATTCCATTCTCAATTTCTTGTTTTGAAGTTGAAAATGACATTCTCACAAAGCCGGGAGCGTAGAAATCATCTGCAGGTATCATGGCCACGCCAGCCGTTTTTATGAGATCAAGGCAAAATTCTTCCGTGCTTTTCTCTGACATGAATTCTCTCATATCTATCATCACATAAAATGCTCCTTGTGGCTTAAAGAATTTAAAACCTGCTTTTGAAAGCAGATCAACTGTTAAATCTCTTCTTTCCTTGAATTCTTTAGCCATATACGAAGTGTCGACATCAAGCGCTTTAAGTGCTGCCACTTGAGCGATTGAATTTACGTTTGAAGTGGTATGGGACTGAATTTTTGAGATCTCCTTTGCTATAACCTGAGAAGATGCGGAATACCCGATTCTCCATCCGGTCATGGCATAACTTTTTGAAAAGCCATTTATGATTATCGCTCTCTCGGCCATCCCATCAAAGGATGCTATCGAAAGATGCGGAAGATCGTAAGAAAGTTTTTCATATATTTCATCCGCAACAACGTAAAGATCGTGTTTTTTAGCAAAATTCGCTATCATCTCAAGAGTTTTTGGCGGATATATCGCACCTGTTGGGTTATTCGGAGAATTAATCAATATGGCTTTTGTCTTTGGCGAAACAACCTTTTCGAAAGATTTTTCATCAGGAAGATATCCCGTTTCCGGAAAAGTTTTCAAAAGCACAACATTCCCCTTCCACATTTTTATTTGAGGAATGTAACTTACCCACGCAGGAGTTATGACTATCACTTCATCTCCAACTTCCAATATTGCCCCAAATGCGTTGAAAAGTGCCTGCTTACCGCCATTAGAGACGACAATTTGATCTGGCGTGTAATTCAGTCTGTTATCCTTTTGAAGTTTTTTGACAATACCCATTCTCAATTCTTGAATCCCATTTGAGTTAGTGTATTTTGTGAAATTAGAATCTATCGCTGCTTTTGCAGCCATCTTTATTGGTTCGGGAGTTGGGAAATCTGGCTCTCCCGCCGTAAAAAGTACCACATCTTTGCCTGCATTTTTCATCTCTTTCGCAAGGGCATCTATCTTTAAAGTCGTTGATGTTTTCATTGATTCGACAGTTGACGAGAGGGCCATGCTTATCACTTCACAAGCATCTGAAATTCAAGGTTGCCGGAACTATCAGATCTTGCCTGAATGACGATTCCTGAGTCAACGTTGTACTGAAGCGCATTCTCTATAAAACTTCCAACATTACCGTAAATCGTCAAGACGGAGTTGTTCCACATCTGAGAAGAGAAACTTGAGTAATTTCCAAGACTTTGTGCCGGTTTGCCAGATGCGATGTATTTGGCAGACGAATCTGGATCCATGTTCGATAAGACAACTTTATCGGGGTAGAAAATCGTGTACATAAAAGTAGTTCTTGTCCCTTCAACGGTATCATCTCTAAGCACAGTATGCCCTTGCCATGTGAAAGTTGCGGAAGCCGACTTTGAAAGTTCAGGAATATAACTCGAAAGATCTTTTGTAAGATAAGCGGTAGCGACAAAATCGTTGTTTGCAGAGAGCAAACTCATATCGGCAAAAACTTTACCGCTAAAGTGATCTACAAAATCTTTTGTAACGGTATCCTCGATCGATCCGACTTTTATATCTTTAACGTATGGTTTAAGTACATCGTAGAAAGCAGATGGATTCGGAACATCTATTGCAATCCAAAGATTGCCTGTGGCTGGATTTGTGGCAAGAGATGTGGAATTAGGCTTTGAAGATGTTATCTGAGTTTTGAGGTTTGAATCTTTGTAATCAAGATTTTCTTTGCCGTATATTGAAAGCATGCCATTTGAAACTATTCCGTAAGCGTATCCATTTTTTTGAGTTACAACATCTGTTGCTGCCATCATTGGAAGACTTCCATTCCAGTACGCTTCAAACCAAGCATTTTTAGGATAATTCACGCTAAAAGAGAAGCCTTTAGATGAATTTGCATTAAGTGCGTCAATTATCATAGAGGTGGAATTTGATGCTATCGTGTATCCGGAATCTCCGTAAAAATACAGTGTCATTCCATTTATGACGAAACTTTGAAATTTCTTACCATTTACGGTAACACTTCCGATTTGTCCACCTATCAAAGACTGAAAAAACTTCACGAGTGCAGAAGGATCGGCCTTCATGACAACCGCGATATCTTTTTGATTTTCATTTCCAAAGATCACAAAATCATTCAAAGTGGCAGACCATATCTGAGATGATTTGAGATTTAAAGAATTTGCCGTGTTGCTTACAGAAGATTGAACAAGACTTTCAAGTCCGAGATCGTTTAAAAGGAAAGAAAAAACTGGCACATTGCCTTTCAAAGCATCGTAATTTGCACCGTTGTTCTGAAAAAACACGACAAGATTTGCATTCTGAGGAACGTAACTCATCACGCCGGCAAGCACAACAGATGCTATTACCAAGATCATACTTACCATAAGTAATTTTTTTACCATTTTTGTAATCCTCCCTCCGAAATTAAAAAATTTTCCATATTCAAATTCACAAAACATCACTTAAAATTGATAAAATTTACATCAACTTAAACAAAATCTATCAGAGCATCTAAACAACTTCAAAAGCCGAATGCTTATTACCGTCGCGAAGGGCAAGATGCCCTCGAAATGGCCTCCGCAGCGCAGCGAGGACCAGACATTGAGGGGGCGCCTGCCGGAGCAGAGCAAAGATTCGGAATCTAAATTTCACTTAGTATAGTATAGCATAATGTACCATAAAAGTTTGAGAATTAAGCATTTTCATATCGATGAACTTTAACTTGACATCTGTTTGAATCTGGCTTAACAGATCGATACCGTCAATCATAATTGGTTCATAAGTTATGTAAAGATCGTCTACGAGTTTTTCTCTCATAAAAAGCGTGAATATCTCTTGACCACCAATGACGGCGGTTTGTGTGTAACCTAACTTATCTATCATTTCCAATATCTGGCCTGGAGGATTTGAAGTGTATATCAAATCATCTCGCCCAGATTCAAAAGGATTTCTTGTCATAACGATGTTAAGCCTACCTTTAAGAGGAGATTTGAGCGTTTCGAAAGTTTTTCTTCCCAAAATCACAACGCCGATATTTTTTGTGATATGCTTAAACCATTCAAGATCCTCTTTTGAGTTCCAGTCAATTGAAGCATTGTTTGAGCGCGCAATTTTTCCGTTTACACTTAAAACCGCTATAAGATTAACTTTCATCGTTCATCACCTATCATATTTTATACCAAGTCAGATCCAAAAATGGAATTTGACTAAAATTCTTATATATGATATACTCTTATAAAAAGAAAGGAGTTCTGAATATGGATCATGAACATTTCATGCATCACCAGCATTTCAACAATGCGTTAAGAACATCGATGGTTGCTGATGTTTTAAAAACCATGCAACTGGAAATGAATGATGTTGTCTTTGATGTTGGTTCAGGAGATGGATTTTATTCGAGTGAATTTGCGAAAGTGTGTAAAGCAGTTTTTTCGATAGATGAATACGAAAAAAATTTTGAAAGTCAAAACTACGCAAATGAAAAAATAAAAAAGATATCTCAAAGTGTCTGCGAATGGATAAAGAAAAATGATTTTTCTGAAGCGACGCATGTTTTTTTCTCAAATTCTTTTCATGATATGGAATGTCAGGATGAGATATTGAGTGTGCTTTCAAAAAGTCTAAAAAAAGGGTCACATTTTGATTTGGTTGAGTTTAACCTTAAAGCACTTTTTGGTCCTCCAAAAAGCATTAGATTTTCAAAAGAAATGCTCAAGGACAAAGTCGAACCTTATGTTTTCAAGGAAGTGAAATATGTAGAATTTAAGGATCATTATTTCATCTCTTTCGAAAAGATCTAAAATGTATCAAAAAGAAGGATTTGCCGAGTACAAGATTTCTCACGGATATGACTTTGATCTTTTGGAATTCGAAAGTCTTAAACCTTCAGGTGATCCAAAAGTCGATCATGTCAGGGCCATTTTGTACAATTCGGATCATCCGAAGGGTGCGATAGTCTTCATTCATGGAACCGGTCAAAAAAATTTTGAACCTTTGATGTACTATCCTGAGAGATTTTCGCAAGCCGGATATACGACGATCATGCCTGTACTTCCCTACCATTTTGAAAGAACGCCTTTAGGCCAAAAAAGTGGCGTTGCTTTCATAAAGGGAACGGATGTTCAACTTGCCAAACGCTTTGACCAGGCTGTTACAGACGTGATAACGTGTGTAGACTATCTTGAAAATACAGGGTTTAAAAGCATCTACATAATGGGCTTTAGTTTTGGTGGAATGGTTTCGACGATAACGATGGCATTGGACAAAAGAATTGAAAAAGGTGTTTTTGTCGTAACGGGTGGAAATTATGAATATATAACGTGGAAAAGCATCGCAACGAGAGTCTTAAGGGTCTCTTATGAAGAAAACAAATTTTGTAACCCAAAAGAATGTGAAAAAAAGCATAAATTGTTTGAGAAAGCGATCATGAATTTTACATCACTGACAATGCTTAAGGATATGCCACCATGTTTTACCTACGATCCATCTCTTTTTGCAAAGTTCATTTCGCCGAGGAAAACTCTTTTTTTCACCGCGATCTTTGATTTTTTCATACCGCGCAAATCGTCCGATGACCTTTGGAAAAGAATGGGAAAGCCTGAACGTTACGTGATTCCATCGGGTCATTTGAGTGCTCATCTCTTTTTTAAGCGTTTCATTTTGAATAAAAGTTTAGCATTTTTTCAAAACAAGGAGGAAGAAAAATGTTAATAGTTGTACCGGTTATGGGAAATGAAGGAATGAACGTCAACGTATCGGAACATTTCGGACATGCACCGTTTTTTGCTTTCGTTGAAGTGGAAGATGGGAAAATAACATCGGTCGAATTCAACGATAATCCCTTTGAGGGTAATCATTCGCAAGGAAGTGTGCCAAATTTCGTGATTCAAAGCGGGGCAAACGTGCTTATAGCCGGAAGCATGGGACAAAGAGCGTACGAAATCTTTGTACAAAACGGTATCGATGTTTATCCCTATGCAGAGGGTACTCTCAAGGAGGCAGTGGCATCCTATCTTTCTGGGAATCTTAAGTCCAATTACACAGGCGATCGTGCGCACGATCGTGAGGGCGGATGTTCCGGACATAAAGGCGAATGTTCTGGGCACAATGACGAACAATGATGTAAAATTCATACCAAACAAAATTCAAATTCCTAATTATCGCTCCGGCAGGTGCCTACAACAGCAGGTAGCGTGTGGCTCGTAGCACGTAGAAAAGAGATTAGAGTTTAGACATTAGAGATGGTTCGTAACGCGTGACGCGTAATCTGTAATCATACTACTCACTACTCACTCTTCACTTGTCACTGTTCACTGATCGAGGCATCCTGCCCTCCGCTTCGGTAAATAAGCATTCGGCTTTTAAGGTGAATTCAGTGTATCTAAAACGCTTTCAAAAGCACAAAACTCACTTCAAGGCGGAGAGCATCATCTTCTCCGCCGTCGTTATTTCAAAAAAGTTAGCATATTTTGTTTTCTAATTATAAAAATATATGATATAATCATTTTACCCGTCCTACATGTGTAGGACCAAATTGTCCATGGGAGGTAAGTTTATGAGGATTTACGAAACGCTGTTTATCATCGATCCGACTCTTGAAGAAGAGGCAAGAAACAAACTTGTCGATCGGGTTAAAAATCAGATCGAGGAAAAGATGCAGGGAAAGATAAGGCAGATAGACAGATGGGGGGTAAGACAGTTAGCCTTCAAAGTTCAAAAATTCAACGAAGGCGATTACACCGTGATTCTGTTTGACGCCGATCCATCTCAGATTAAATCTCTCGAAGAGATGTACAAGGTTATACCGGAAATTTTCAGACATCTTATTTTAAGAAGAGAAGATCTTGAAAAGCATCCCGTTTCACCAAAACAAGCCGAAGAAGTCGAAGAAGTTGCGGTAGCACAACCTGCTATGAATGTAGAGTCAAATGAGACCGAGATGCCAAAAGAGGTAGAGAATTCGTGAATTACAACAAAGTAATACTTGTTGGAAGGATAACGCAAGATCCACAAATGAGGACAGGCAACACTGGTAACGAAGTTGTGACTTTCAGCATTGCCGTGAACAGAAATTACTCAAAAGAAGATAAGCAAACCGATTTCTTCAGAATAGTTTGTTTCGGCAAAAACGCTGAGTTTGTTGCTTCTTACATAAAAAAAGGAAGACTTCTGCTTGTAGATGGAAGTTTGAGAAACAATTCTTGGACTGACAAAGAAGGTAAACAAAGGGTCACGACCGAGATTGTCGCAAGCAGAGTTCAGCCACTTGATAAAAAGAACGGTGCAGTTGAAGGAACACAGGATGTTCCTTTAGAAGATCAATTGCCATCTCTTGACGAAGGAAATACAGATTCTTCTCAAGATGAAGATAACGATGTGCCATTTTAAAGAAAATGACGGAGGTTGATTTGAATGAGTTATGATAGAGATTCAAATAAAAAAGAAAAAGAAAAAAGTAATTTCAGAAGGAAAACGAGGAAATGTTTTTTCTGCACGAATGAAATAAATTACGTTGATTACAAAGACACGAGAACTTTGAAAAAATTTGTTAGCGATAAAGGAAAAATTCTTCCGAGAAGGATAACAGGAACGTGCGCGAAACACCAAAGGATGATCGCGGAAGCGATCAAGCGCTCAAGAGAAGCCGCGCTCACATCATATACAAAAGATTAAGAGGCCTTCATTAGGCCTCTTTGCGTTACACGAATGGTGGTGGTAAAATGAAAGTTTTGCTTTTGCAAGACGTTAAAGCCTTAGGCAGAACGGGCGAAATAGTAAATGTTTCCGATGGATACGCAAGAAATTACCTTATACCTAAAAAAATTGCCGTCGAAGCAGATCAAAAGATCGTTGAAAAAGTTGAAAGAGAAAGAAAATCTGAAGAATTAAAAAAGAAGAAGGAAATAGAAGAGGCCAACAAAAAAATTTCGGAACTTATGAAAACAATTTTGGTCGTTAAAGCCAACTCAGGTGAAGAGAATAAATTGTATGGTTCTGTAACTTCTTCAGATGTCGCTGAAAAGATATCGGAATATCTTGGCGAGAGTTTTGATAGAAAGAATATAGAGATGGATCCCATAAAAGAACTCGGTACTTACGAAGTAAAAATAAAATTTGGAAATGGTTTATCCGGCAAGGTAAAAGTCAGGGTTGAAAAGAATTGAACATAATAATGTACTCAAAAGCGCTTTACTCCTCATGGATGTATTATTCGCCGGACAGAATGCTTATAGATTGTGGCGAGGGGGCAAGTACCTATCTGGGAAATAAATCTTTCGCCGTTCAAAGAGTTTTTCTTACCCATGGTCATGCAGATCACATAGCAGGTTTGTGGGGTCTTGTCAACACAAGAAATAACGCCATGGGAGATAAAGAAAAATCGCTTGAAATCTATTATCCGAAAGGCAGCAAGTCTGTTGAAGAATTTCTTGACTTCATCTTGAAAGTGAATAACGATCTCAAATACATGCTCTCCATAAAACCTGTTGAGATCGGAGAAGAAATAGTTCTTCACAGAACAGGTGGCGTAAAAAGAGTTATAAGACCTTTCAGAACACATCACACGATAAACGAAATTAGTTTTGGATACAACATATACGAGAGGCGTAAACATCTTAAAGAAAAGTACAGAGATCTCAGTCAAAATGAAATTCTTGACATGATAAAGAAATATGGCAGGGAAGAGATAACGGTCGATTACGAACATAAAATATTGACTATAAGCGGGGATTCAACTCCAATTCCCGTAAAAGATGCTTACGAAACTGATCTTCTTATCCACGAATCGACTTTTTTAGATGAAGAAGACAGAAAAGGAAATAACCATTCTTCAGTTAAAGAAGTACTCAGGTTGTCAAAAGAGGCGAAGGTGAAATCTTTGATACTTTATCATATCTCAACAAGATATGAAAGGAACATAAAAAGATACATAAATAGGGCTATTGACGAAATTGGCGTTGATTTCCCTGTTCTTTACGTTCATCCTTCGAAGATCTTTACCCTAAAATGAAAGGGTGATAAATATGGATCTCATATTTTGGATATTCCTTGGTGCTTTGATGTGCGTAACGGAAATTTTTATGCCAACTTTTTTTCTTTTCTGGTTCGGCCTTGGATCCTTTGCCGCCGCCATAACGTCTCTTTTTGCCGATTTGATGATTCAAATCATCGTTTTCATAGTTGTTTCGGCTATACTTGTGATATTTACCCGTCCTTTAGCGCTTAAAGTACTTCAAAGGAAGGACTCTCCAAGAAAGATAAGCATAGACGAAATTGTCGGTGAAAAAGCGCTCGTAATTGAAACGATAGATTTTGAGAAAAACAGGGGTAAGGTGAAGGTAAATGGAGACATCTGGAGAGCTGTCACTGAAGACAACTCAATCGTAAACATCAACGAATATGTGACAATTTTAAAGGTTGATGGTACAAAGTTGATCGTCAGAAAGGAGGAAAAGAAATGATACTTGGAATTGTTATCGGCGCTATAATAGCCCTTTTTTTGATCATCATCGCGATAACCGGAATAAAAATAGTAAGGCCCTTTCAAAGAGGCCTTGTGGAACGGCTGGGTAAATTCTCGAGAGAGGCACAATCCGGTCTTCAGTTTATAGTACCTTTCTTTGAGAGAATGATAAGAGTTGACATGAGGGAGCATTTCATAAATGTGCCGCCTCAGGAAGTTATAACCCGTGATAACGTCGTCGTCTCAGTGGATGCGATAATATACTATCAGGTTTCAGACGCTTTCAAAGTCAATTACAACATTAAAGCATTTGAACCCGCAGCAACGATGCTTGCGCAGACCAACTTGAGAAACGTGATAGGCGAACTTGAACTTGATCAAACTCTCACATCAAGAGAGATGATCAATGCCAAACTTCGAGATACGCTTGATGAAGCAACAGATAAATGGGGAGTAAGAGTAACAAGAGTTGAAATAAAGAAGATAGAACCTCCCAAAGATATAACGGATGCCATGAGCCAGCAGATGAAAGCAGAGAGAACTAAAAGAGCTGCCATACTTGAATCAGAAGGTATAAAACAATCTCAAATTTTACAGGCTGAAGGACAAAAGCAATCTCAAATTCTAAAGGCAGAAGGAGACGCAACTGCAATACAAAGGATAGCGGACGCACAAAAATACAAATTTCAAACCGAGGCAGAAGGTCAAGCGGCAGCCATAAAACTTGTCTTTGATTCAATTCATTCGGGAAATCCGACACCTGATCTTATAACCATAAAATATCTCGAAGCACTTCAGCAGGTGGCCAATGGGCAGGCAACGAAGATATTTCTGCCGTTTGAAACATCAGGCGTGCTCTCAAGTCTTGGCGCAATGGCTGAAATTTTCAAAAAAGAACCTTCAAAGGAGGAACCTAAAAAAAGTTGAACCTTTTCTCAACGATATGGTTGAACATTTTTGAAGTTGTGTTGATAACCGTCGCAGGTTTTATACTTGCATTCTGGTACGTCAGAAGCCGTGTTGTAGAAAAGAAACAACTTGGAACGAGTTTCCTGAGGTATTTTCAAGGACTTTTCCCAATTGGCGTGATGTTTTTTGGAATATATGTTATTTTGGTTTTCAATCACGCCATTGGGTCTCTCGTAATGGTACTTTCAACCTTTATTTACATAGTATCAAGCATAACATCCTCTGTTGACAGATACGACAGCGTTCATAGGGCAACTATACTTTCACTTGGATACACACGGCAGGAATATGCCGTGCGATATCTTTTTAAAAATTCTTTGAATTCATGGATAATGGCAACTTTAAATTTTTTCATAGCGCAATCGGTCGCCCTGATATTTATTCAAAGCATCACAAAACTTGAGATACCTTATTTTGAAACTGACATACTTTACGTCTCTCTGATTCTTATGGTTTGTGGTTTTATACTTTCTCTTGCCAAAAGATTCGATATCCTTGAAATCAAAGGAAAAGAATGAGAAATACTATTTGTCATGGCACAGATTTTTGACATCAACGATTTCAATTCCCTCTTTACACATCGGACATGCATCGGGTTCGTAAATTTTTGCGGGAATATTCACGATAGAATTTACGAGAAGACCGTCTATTTTTTCGATTTGACCCATTTTTATCATCGATGAAAGGCCAGTCGGTTCACTTGCCCATTCTTTGAGCGTAAGGATCGCTTTGTGAACTAATTTTTCATCGTATATGAAATCCTGGACTATCAATATATTCTTGAACATTGCCGGTTCAAGGCAATGAGTGAATAAAAGGTTACCATTTTTATCTTCTTCAAGATACATGAAAGGTACATCCATAGTTCTTGCAACTTCATAACCTATTATCATACCGTTTGGCGTCAAAGATAAGATGCAATCCGGCGCAAATCTTTGCAATCTCAAAGCCATTTCGTTTCCCACCTCTTTCGTCCGCCACGTGTATTGAAGCATTTTAGCACATTCAACGTATGTGTCCGAATGCATTCCGGATTCCAAAAGAAAATGACCATGGTAAATCGAACCTGTTTCATTCAATATATTTTTAACGTCAACCATTTTCAATCACCCCAAAGTTTGCAATCATGTTAACCAGAGCCTCAAGTGCGTCATCCGATGCCGCTTTTCTTACTTCGTTTCTTGTCCCACCGTAAATTTTTTGCCATACTTGACTTTCAAACTTCGATGAAAGGCCAAACCATACCGTTCCAAGCGGCTTGTCTTTCGTTCCTCCCGCCGGACCTGCTATGCCCGTCGTGGCAATGGCGATATCCGTTTTGAAGATTTCCAAAGCACCTTTTGCCATTTCAAAGACGCACGCTTTCGAAACGGCACCATGTTCGACTATCGTTTGCTTATTAACTCCCAAAATTTTCACCTTGGATTCATTTGAGTAAACGACAACTCCTCCCCTAAAAAAAGATGAAATACCGGGGATACTCACGATTCTGTCTGAAATCATACCGCCTGTTACGGATTCGGCAACGGAAAGCGTTAAATCTTTTTCTTTAAGCAGTCTGTATAACTCTTCTTCAAGAGTCTCTCCAACTTTTCCTAAAAATTTTTCGGGAAATCTTTCCAGCACTTTTCTTCTTACATCTTCCAAGATGGCAATAGCCTCATTTTCATCTTTTCCTTTTGCCGTAAGAGAAATCTCTATCCATCCTTTTTTTAAAAAGGTCGATATAGTTGGATTGGAAGAAAGCGCAAGATCGTGAATCCTGTCTTCAACTTCAGATTCCCTAAGACCGACGACCTTTAAAACATCATTTTTGGTGTATCCATTTCCAAATGTTTTTAAAAACGCTTCAAGACCATTTCTTATTATGGATTTTATCTCCTCAGGAGGTCCTGGAAGCAGTATCAAATATTTCCCGTTCGTATGGATGACTATACCCGGAGCGACACCGGCGGTATTCTGAAACACGGTGGATCCCGCAGGAATTGCCGCAAAGGATTTCGATATACGTTCAGGGACATGCTTATCCATAAGATATTTGTAGATATCCGGATCCGTTTCAAGCGGGATGGATGTGGCAATCGATGCCGCTTGCTTGGAAAGGTCACTTCCAGTTCCACCTAATCCTCCGGTCGACAAAACTATATCGGATCTTTCAAGTGCCTCTTTGTAAGCCTGAACTATTCTTCCAACGTTATCTCCAACGGTTGTGTACCTGTATATATCAATCCCGCATCTTGCGAGCAAATCACAAAGGATCCTTGCGTCTTCATTACAACTTTTGCCGAGTAAAAGTTCTGTGCCGGTAGAAACTATTTCTGCATTCATATAAGTCCTCGCTTTTGTGCTCTGAAAAAAGCCACTACGGTTTTTGAATCAACTATTTCGTTGTTAACGATCATAAGTTCAACTTCATCAATTGTGAAATATTCTACCTCAACAAACTCGTCTTCATCAAGATGCGTTTTACCGTTTGAAATTTCAGAAGCAAAATAAAGGTAGATTTTTTCATCCGAAAAACCCGGGGTTGTATAGATATGGCCGAGTTTTTCCCATTTTCGTGCCGTTATGCCCGTTTCTTCCATAAGTTCTCGTTTGGCACAGTTGAGGGGATCCTCTCCCAAATCCAATTTTCCGGCTGGAATTTCCCAAAGTACCTCATTTATGGGATACCTGTACTGCCTTTCTAAAATTATCTTGCCTTCGTTTGATCTAACAATCACGGCAGAAGCGCCTGGATGTCTTACAACTTCCCTAAAAGATGTATGCCCGTTTGGCAATTTCACCTCATCAACGTAAAGATGAAGTATTTTCCCGTTAAACTTTTCAGAAGAATCGATCTTTTTTTCCGATAATTCCATTTTTTGCCTCCGTTGATTACCTTATCAGGTTATTTTTTTAATTTTCATGGTAAAATTTAGATTGGTCATCAATATATATTTTAACATTGAAATCTAAATTGGAGATGAAGATGAGTTTCAAACACAGATTGGGATCTTTAATTCACTCAAAGCAAAATATGTCTCAGGCCATAATGATCATAACGATCTTAACTCTTACCTCTAAAGTCATGGGCTTTGTCAGAGACATAATCATAGCATATTTCTTTGGAACCGGAAGAGTCATGGATTCTTACCTTGCATCTCAAAGTCCGCTCGGGCTTGTAAACGGAATAATAACCGGCACGATAATATCGGCCTTCATACCGCTTTTCATAAGAGTCATGAAAAACAAAAACATGCAAGAAGCCAAACACTTCTCGGCCACCATTTTTTATTCTACCACTTTGATGCTTGCAGGAGTCGTCGTACTTGTTGCAATTTTTGCGCCTCAGGTAACAAGTCTTTTTTTCCCTGGTTTTGGGCAAGCGGATCATGATATGACGGTCAATTTCATAAGATGGATGAGTTTTGCGACAATCATAGGAGCAATGCTAAGTTTTGTCAATGGCCTTTTGCAAAGCGAAAAGAAATTTCTTGCCTATCCTTTGGTCGGCCTCAGTTTCGATTTCATAGTCATAGGGACCCTATTCGTGACAAAACATTTAGGAGCGATATCTCTTGCGCTTGCATGGACACTGCCGCCAACCTTTATTTTCATAATATTAGGATTTGCGGAAAGAAAATTTCTTAACCCCTTTAACGTGAAAAGAGGCATCTCCGAGACGAAAGACCTCTACAAGATGATCTGGCCTTTGTTTTTTTCAAGCGCGCTTGGAATGCTTAACACCATAGTAGACAGAACTTTTGCATCCACACTTGAAACCGGAGCGATAAGTTCTCTTTCTTACGCCAACAGAATAACAAGTTCAGCCACAGGTGTGCTTGGAACACCGGTCACACAGGTCACATACCCCTCAGTTGCATCGCGCGCGGCTGAAAATGACATGAGAGGACTTACGATAACGACAAAAAGGGCGATGAAATTACTCGCGTTTTTTTTGATACCAGTAACATTTGCCCTCTTCCCACTTTCAAAGCAAATAATAACATTGCTTTTTCAACGTGGAAGTTTTACCGCGGAATCGACGATGCTTACCTATCCACCGATGATAGCCTTTTCGCTATCACTGTTTACAGGCGCTCTGGGGTCGGTACTTGTTCAGATTTATTACTCCTTTAAAAACACGAGAACACCTATGATTTTTGGAATAGTAGGCCTTTTGATAAACATAGGATTAAATTTTCTTTTCATATCTCATCTGAAACAGACAGGACTTGCTCTTTCAACATCAATTTCGTCTATATATTTTACGATAGCAATGCTTATCTCTTTGAGAATAAAATTCAAAATATGGTTTTTCGATATGTGGCATTTCGTAAGGGTTCTTATGGCTTCAACTTTAATGGTTGGCGGAATATACCTCATCATGGCCGTTTTAAGAGGAAAAATAAGAGATTTCGTGGCAATTTTTGCAGGCATCGGAATTTACTTTTTTTTCTCATGGATACTTAAAACGCTTCCAAAACGCTTCTGGAAATTTCTGAAATTCAAAAAGGCGTCCGAAGAAGAAAAATTATGACAACAAGCCGTGTTTATATTGAATTCAGTTTAAAAGCCGAATAGTCATTTACCGAAGCGGGAGGGCAGGATGCCTCCGAGATGGCCTCCGCAGCAGCGCGAGGACCAGACATCGAGTGGGGTATACCTGCCATCGCTGCGATTCGGAATTTAAAGTTGGCTCAGTAATTTAAAGTTGGCTCAGTATAGAATGTCTGTTTCCCTCTGTGAAAGAAGGTTTAGTATAAAAATCATGCGGAAAAGTTTCTGACTACGATTTCTTCTATTTCTCCTCTACCTTCAGCCTTTGAATTTATCATTCTTCTTGCACGAACTATTTGCATATCGTATTTGGCGTAAAGTTGCCTTACCAGCGGTGTATTTGAATTGCTTAACATCAAAAGGCATCCTCTTTTATCAAGTAATTTAAAGCACTCTGCCAATCTTATCTGATCTTCAACGTTAAATGTACCGGAATAGTTTGTGAAATTAGACGTTTTGGATAGAGGATGATAGGGCGGATCAAAATAAACAAAAGTATTTGATTTTGCGTAATCAAGGGCGATTGAAAAATCACCCCAAATTATCGAAACATTTCTCAATGCTAAACTCACATTTCTCAGATTATCTTCATCCAAAATTTTAGGATTTTTGTATCTTCCGAAAGGAACGTTGAAGTTTCCTTGTTTATTCACGCGCCATAAGCCGTTGTAAGATGTTTTGTTGAGATAAAGAAATCTCGATGCCCTTTGAATTGAATTCAAAGAATCCAAACTCACAGATCTCATCATGTAATAATACTCTCTTTCGTTCCTGTGGGTTTTCAAATCGTCGATCAATTTCTCAACGTCGTTTTTCACAACCGTGTAAAAATTGACAACATCAAAGTTGAGATCGATTAAAATGGCATCAGACGGTAAAATGTTAAAAAACAACGCACCTCCTCCCACGAACGGTTCGATGTAAAGATCAAATTTTTTTGGAAGCAAAAGTTCGAACTGTTCGATCAATTGGCCTTTTCCGCCTGCCCATTTAAACGGAGGCTTTATTTTGATCTTATTTTTCATACGGCTGAGGAAGTTTTAATCCCTTCGAAATAAGAATTTCTCGTGACATGCTCCCACCACTTATAGAAGTGGGGGGCTTCTCGCTCAATAGCACCTCTGTGCTAAGTATCAACGAGCTATCCCCGTGTGCCCCACGGTTCTCATCATA